>CAYTOE010000180.1:0-3159 GCA_964439255.1 uncultured Aquificales bacterium | reverse complement strand
AAAAAAGTTTAAATCCTTCCTGTTGTATAATAGATTTTCTGAATAAAAATAAATCTGTATGGAAGGGGATATATATTGAAAAACGACATCAAGCTGAAGATGCTATTAACATTTGGAATTTTAGTAGCAGCCCTGTATATGATTTTTGAAAAACCAATAAAGCTTGGTCTTGACCTGCAAGGTGGAATGAGTATTGTTCTTGAAGTGGATATAGACCATGTTATAAAAACCCAGTACAAACAGATAGGGAAAGAGATAGAAAATGTATTAAAAAAGAACAACATAGAAGTCCTGAATCTTCAGCTAAATGGAACAAAAGGTATTATTCTCTCTCTTTTAGACCCAACAAAAACAAATCAGGCTTACAAAATAATAAAAGACAAATATCCTCAACTTGTTATAAAAACTGAAGATGGAACGATAAAACTATCTTTTCATCCAAGGGAACTTGACAGAATTAAAAAATTAACAATTCAGCAGGCTGTAGAAACCCTTAGAAACCGTATAGACCAGTTTGGAACTTTAAATGCAAATATCGCAAGAATGGGAGAAAGAAGGGTACTTGTTGAGCTCCCCGGCGTTGTTGACCCAGAGAGAGCTAAAAATATTATTGGAAAAACAGCTCAGCTTGAGCTTTTGGAAGTTATAGATTCTGCTTACTCGAAAGAGGAACTTTTAAAGAGATATCCAGATGGCCTTCCAAAAGGAACAAGACTTTTAGAAGGTATGCCAAAAAAGATAAACGGGAAAGAAGTCAAAGAGTATTTCCTTGTTAAAGATACTCCTATCATAACAGGTGCCATGTTAAAAGATGCAAGAACAACTGTTGACCAGGCTGGAAAACCAGCTGTTAATTTTGAGCTTACAGATGAAGGTGCCCAGATTTTTGGTGAAGCAACAACAAAACTTATAGGAAAGAGACTTGCCATTGTTTTAGATAATAAGGTTATCTCCGCACCTGTTATTCGTTCAAGAATTTCAAAATCAGGACAGATTACAGGAAACTTTACACCAGAAGAAGCTGCAGACCTTGCTATTGTACTGAGAGCAGGTGCTTTACCAGCTCCCGTTAAAATTTTAGAAGAAAGGATGATAGGTCCAACGTTAGGTAAAGACTCCATAGATAAAACACTTAAAGCTGGTATTTCTGCTTTAATACTCGTTGGACTTTTCATGATATGGAGATACGCTATATCAGGTTTTATTTCAATAATAGCTCTTCTGTTTAACGGTCTTCTCCTCTGGGCTGCAATGGTATTTTTAGATGTAACTTTAACGCTTCCAGGTATAGCAGGTATTATTCTGAATATAGGTATGGCTGTTGACGCAAACGTTATCATATTTGAAAGAATAAAAGAAGAGTTGAAAAAAGGAAAAACCTTAAGGGTATCTGTTGAAGAAGGTTTCAAAAGGGCGTGGGATGCTATTCTTGATGCTCAAATCACAACACTTATAGCCGCTTTTGTTCTTTTCCAGTTTGGAACAGGTCCATTAAAAGGTTTTGCTGCAACACTTTCCATAGGTACGGTAATTTCCATATTCACAGCTATTTTTGTTACAAAACTTTTCCTTGACCTTATTTTAGGTGGAAAAAAATCTTTAAAATACGCATTTTAGAGGGGATTAAATGAGAAATTTTTTAAGTGAACCACCAAATATAGATTTTTTAAAACTTAAAAAAATCGGTTATACAACTTCTGGTTTACTTGTTCTGTTAAGTGTTATCGTTATCTTTGTTAAAGGTTTTAATCTTGGTCTTGATTTTACAGGTGGAACATCAATACAGATAAAATTCCAGCAAAAAGTTACACCTGGAGAAATCAGGTCTGCGTTAAAAATTGTAAATCTTGCTGATTCAATGATTCAGGCTATAGGTACAGAAGGAAATGAGTATGAGATAAGGGTCTCTTTAAAAAAAGGTTCATCTTCTGAAATAGTTAAAAAAGTCAAAAAAGCTCTAAATGAGAAATTTAAAGGAAAATATGAAATAAGGAAAATAGATTATATAGGTAGTGTTGTTGGAGAAGAACTGAGAAAAGCAAGCGTGTACTCAATAGTAGCGGTTTTAATTGCTATTCTTATTTATGTTGGATACAGATTTGAGCCTGTTTTTGCTATAGGTGCTGTTGTTCCCCTTTTCCACGATGCTATCATAACAATGGGAATTTTTTCTTTATCTGGTCTTGAAGTTGATTTATCTGTAATAGCGGCTATTTTAACAGTTTTAGGTTATTCTTTAAACGACACGATTATTATATTTGACAGAATAAGAGAAAATATAAAGATTAGAGGTAAAAAGAACCTTCTTAATCTTGTTAATCAAAGTATAAATGAAAACCTTGCAAGGACTCTTATTACTTCAGGAACAACACTATTTTCTGTTTTAGCCCTGTATCTGTTTGGTGGTGAATCCCTTAAAAACTTCTCATTAGCCCTTCTTATAGGTATAGTGTTTGGAACATACTCTTCAATATACGTTGCATCACCAATTGTTATTGATTTAGAAAACTATTTAAGAAGAAAAGGTTCAACCCAGAAGAAAGAAAAAGTGGCAGGTACATAAAATGCTTCTTGAAGAGCTGTCATACGTAGAGGTTGAGGGGTATCTTTCTGAAAAGGATATAATTCTGATTCCTATTGGTTCTACAGAACAGCACAGCCCTTATGGTATTTTAGGAACAGACTTTATAACTGCAGAAGCTGTAGCAAGAGAAGTTGGAAAAAGGATGGATTTAATTGTTGCTCCTACAATTTCTTACGGTATGTCCCAGCATCACATGGGATTTAAAGGAACTATAACCCTATCTCCGGAAACATTAATATCTGTTGTAAAAGATATTGTAAACTCTCTTTTAGAACATGGATTTAAAAAAATCATTTTTATAAATGGTCATGGAGGAAATATTAATCCTGTAAATACAGCTTTTGAACAGTTAAAATACCAGAATAAGTCAGGTTTTTTCCATATTATATCCTGGTTTCTACTTCCTGAAGTTCAAGAAATTGAAAAGAGTCTTTTTGGTGAAGAAAATGGCTATCATGCCACCCCGAGCGAAATCTCAATAACAAAACACTTAAGACCCTATGCATTCAAGACAAAACCTGTTTCTCCAAAAAAATTTGAAAAAGTTGAAACTGTATGGCCTTTAAATAAGGAAG
>CAYTOE010000179.1:0-3166 GCA_964439255.1 uncultured Aquificales bacterium | reverse complement strand
AGCAAATCTCCATGAGAGTGTACATGGCTGAATAACATTCAGGAATTTAAAACCTGGCATGGATATAGCTTTTTTTGTTTTTCTTGTAAGGTCTCTAAATATATGGGGAGAAGC
Organism: uncultured Aquificales bacterium; assembly: GCA_964439255.1. Classification (GTDB taxonomy): domain Bacteria; phylum Aquificota; class Aquificia; order Aquificales; family Hydrogenothermaceae; genus JAADDV01. The sequence goes on along the minus strand of CAYTOE010000179.1, from coordinate 3,052 downwards.
CTGAGCAACATAAGGTATTCCATGAGCTGCCATAATCATCGTAAGGTCTTTTCTCGGTTCCTGTTTACCTACACGAACTTTACCAACAGGTGTTGTTTTTGAATATGCACCTATTGGTGTAGCTGAAGACCTCTGATATCCCGTATTCTGATATCCTTCATTGTTATAACAAACGTATAAAACATCATGTCCCCTTTCAGCTGTAGCAGATAGAGCCTGAAAACCTATATCATAAGTTCCACCATCTCCACCAAAAGCTACAATATGTATCTTTTTATCTTCTGGGATAACTCCTTTTTTCTTTAATACTTTGTAAGCTGTTTCTACACCAGCAGCAACTGTTGCTGTTGACTGGAAATTTACGTGTATCCATGGAACGTTCCATGCAGTTACAGGATAAACACCTGTTGTAACTTCAAGGCAGCCTGTGGCATTTGCAACAATAACAGGCTCATTTATAGCAAGGAGCACTTCATTTACAATTGGAGGAATACCACATCCAATACACATTCTATGACCAGGAGCAAGGGGCATTTGCTCCCCAAATGTTTCTCTATGTGAAGCCAACTCTGAAAGTAAAGCTATAGGTCTTTTTTTTGCCATTTTTACTCCCTCACTTGTAAGTATTCTACAAAACTGTCTCTTGTTTCTAAGCCTTTTTCAAGGCGTTCAACCCTATCAAAGGCTTTTACAAATTCCTCTTCATGAATTTCTCTACCACCGAGTCCATAGATAAAGTTATGTACAAGAGGATTGTTTTCTGTCCACATTAAGGCGGTTGAAATATCTTTAAAAAGTGGTCCGCCTATTCCATCAAAAGAGTCAGCTCTATCTAAAACTACTACACCTTTAGCCTTTGAAAGAGCCTGAGCGATTTCCTTAGCAGGGAAAGGTCTGTAAAGTCTGATTTTTATAGCTCCAACTTTTCTACCTTCTGCTCTAAGTCTATCCACTGTATCTTTTAGAGTTCCAAATGATGAACCCATTGATATACCTATATAATCTGCATCTTCTGTTTTGTACTCTTCAATCAGATCGTAATGTTTTCCAGATACTTCTGCAAACTCGGCAAAAACCTCTTTTACAATGTCATAAACTTTTAAGAAATCGTGATGTTGTTGGTACTTACATTCTGTATAGTAGTCAGGTTGAGCTGTAGCTCCATAAGTAACAGGTTTTTCAATATCTAAAAGTGGATAAGGAATTCTGTTTATATCTGATGGGCCAACAAAATTTTTTACAGTTTCATCATCTAAAATTTCAACGTCTTCTATAGAGTGGGAAACTATATAACCGTCGTAATTGACAATAATAGGAAACATAGCTTTTTCAGAAATCTTAACAGACATTATTATGTTGTGGTAAGCTTCCTGCGCATTTTCAGAAAAAATAGAAATCCATCCAGTATCCCTTGTGAGCATTGAATCACCATGGTCACAGTGGATTGAAAGAGGTGCTGATAAAGCTCTATTAACATCAAGTAAAACTATCGGAATCCTCATTCCTGATGCAACGTAAAGGTTTTCAATCATATAGGCTATACCTGGTCCAGCTGAAGCTGTTATTGTTCTTGCACCTGCAGCTGCAGCACCTATACATGTAGCCATTGCAGAATGTTCACCATCAACAGCTACCATTTCAGTATCAACTTCACCATTTGCAACATACTCTGCAAAAAAACCCATAAGTTCTGTTTGTGGAGATATTGGATAAACCGCTGCAACATCAAAATTTATCTGTCTCATAGCCTCTGCAGCGGCCTGATTACCTGTTAATGCTACTACCTTTGTTTGAGCCATATTTTAAACCTCCAGGATTTTAAACTTATAATTGTTCTTCAAGCTCTTTAAGCTTTATTTCCATTTCCGGAACCATCTCAAGAGCATCATAAGGACATTCTACAGCACATATACCGCATCCTTTACAGTACTCAAAGTCTGTTTCAAACCTTTCCTGTGGTGATACAGGAATAGAGTCGTCTGGACAGAATATCCAGCAGATAAGACAGTGGGTACATTTGTCATAATTGAGAACAGGTCTGAGCATTCTCCACGAACCAGTATGATTTATTTTACTGGAACCTGCTTCAGGAACTATTGAACCTATAGGTATCTCATGCCAAGGCTTAAGTTCATAACTCATTTATATAATCCTCCTTTTCTTTTAGTTACACCTTTATTTTATTTTCAAACACTGTTTGATTTTATGAGATTATTCAGCTTTATAAACCTCTTCATACCCTCTTTTCAGTGCTTTAAGGTTTTGTGGGAGTAAGGCTCTGAGTTTTGAAGAAGCTTCAAAAGCCTCAGTTATTTCCTGTTCTAAAGCTTCTAAATCAACTATTCCAGTAGCTTTTGCAACTGCACCAAGCATAGCTGTATTTGGAATATTTCTTCCAAACTCTTCTAAAGCTATTTTTGATGCATCAACTATCCAGAGCTCATTATTTGGTATATCGAGGATTTTTCTTACTTTATCAGGTGGGAAATTTGTGTTTACTATAAAAACAGTGTTTTCATCTGTTCCAGCTTTTATTATGTCTTTTATTGTAAAGAGCAGAGATGGGTCAGTTATTATTACTATTTCTGGATGGTCAACAGGTGCTCTTGTATTTATCACATTATCACTGATTCTTGTTGATACCTTAACAGGAGTTCCTGACCTTTCAAGACCAAATTCAGGCATTGCCTGTCCATGCTTTCCCCTTATGATAGCAGCAGAAGCCAACATTTTTGCTGCTGTAACAGTTCCCTGGCCACCTCTACCATGCCATCTAATTTCCCTCATAGCTTTTTCTGTTGCGGCTGCCATTATATAAACCTCCTGATTTTATAACGCTGTTATATAAATTAACCTTAAAAATATAACATATCGGACAGGTAAATACAAAATAACCTGTGGAAATTTAAAAAGGCAGGATTTTAAAAAGGCAGACTTTTCAGATGGAAATGGATTTTTAGTGATTTAAAGATTAATGTGCTGATTTTATTTAGAATAATGGAGCGGGAGACGGGACTCGAACCCGCGACCATCTGCTTGGAAGGCAGATGCT
>CAYTOE010000178.1:0-3182 GCA_964439255.1 uncultured Aquificales bacterium | reverse complement strand
AGTAGAGATAAAATGATATTTGCTGTTCTGCTTATCTCTCTATTGGCTTCCTCAAGGAGCTTTTCATTTTCTAAAACAAGTAATCTTTTTAGTTCTTCTTTTGGAATAATTTCTTTGGTTTCACCTGTTTCCATATTGTGCTCAGCAATTTTTAACCATTTCTTTTTATGTATAAAAAACATAAATATGTGTAAAATGTCGTTTTTTAGTTCAGCTTTAAGTCTGTAAAAGTCTGTAAAGTCATCTATAAGTGCTAAATTTTCCCTCCCAACAACGTCCTTAAATACCTCAAGTATTTTTTCATCGAAGTTATTTACTTTTATCAGATGTTTTATTGCACTCATTTTTGCACCTCAACGTTTTAATAAAACCCCTCCTAACCTTTTTCTTTTTTCTTCTACAAATTTCTGTATTTCTTTCCAGCTTCTTGTATTGAGTATATCTTTTTTTGTTGCCCATCCTCTCCTTGCCTGTGCTACACCTATTTCCATGAATGCAAAATTTCCAAGGTTATGGCTGTCAGTTGATACAACTAACTTAACCCCTTCTTCAACAGCTTTTCTTATCCAGATATCATTTATATCTAATCTCCTTGGCTGGGCGTTTATCTCAAGTGCTGTGCCTGTTTCTTTTGCTTTTTTTATTACAGCATCCATATCAACAGGGTAGGCTTCCCTTAGTCCTATAAGTCTTCCTGTAGGATGTCCTATAACATTAACGTACGGATTTTCCATAGCTTTTATTATCCTATCGGTGTTATCTCTATTAAAATGACTGTGAACAGAGGCTACAACCCAATCAAGCTTTGATAAAATTTCATCTGGAAAATCAAGGGAACCATCTAAAAGGATATCTACTTCTGTACCTATTTTTATGAAATCCCATCCCATCATTTTATTCAGGATTTTTATCTCCTCTATTTCTTTTAATATCCTTTCTTCATCAAGTCCACGGGCTACTCTCTGGGATTTTGAGTGGTCTGTTATAACGATATACTCATATCTGTAATTTTTCTTTATAAATTCAGCTATATCTTTAATCTCATTAACACCATCTGACCATGTTGAGTGGATATGCATATCTCCTTTTATATCTTTTAACTCAACAAGTTTGGGTAATTTATGTTTTAAAGCTGCTTCTATTTCTCCCCTGTCTTCTCTCAGTTCCGGAGGAATCCAGTCCATACCAACAGAGTTATAAACACTCTCTTCGGTTTCTCCAGCTATTTTTTCCTCTGTATCTGCTTTATAAACACCGTATTCATTTATCTTAAGACCTTTTTCTTTTGCTATTTCTCTTAAATGGACATTATGCTGTTTAGAGCCTGTAAAGTACTGGAGCGCTGCTCCCCATTCATCATTTTTAAAAATCCTCAGGTCAACCTGTCTTTCTCTACCTTCAAACTTCATAACAACAGAGGATTTTTTGGGACCTTTTACAAGTATCTCACTAACCTCTGGTAAAGATGTAAAGTAATCCATTATTTTTGTTCTATCTTTATCCTCAGCTATAACAAGAATATCAAGGTCTCCTATTGTCTCTTTTCTTCTTCTTACGCTACCAACGACCTCAATATCTTTTATCTCTTTCAGACTTTTCTTTAGCTTATCCACAAGATATCTTGATATTTCAAGGGCTTCCCAGAGGAGTATCCTTCTTTTAGATAATTCGTACATCTGAAGCCCTTTTAACATGTTCTCAACCTTTTTAGGACCAAAACCTGGAAGCTGTTCAATTCTTCCATCTTTAAGGGCTTTTACAAGTTCTTCTTTTGTTGATATTCCCAGCTTATCATGTATTCTTTTTAATGTTTTAGGTCCAAATCCTGGTAAATCTATAAGCTCTATAAAATCTTCAGGTACTTTTTTCTTCAGTTCTTCATATTTTTGAATTTTCCCTGTGTTAACGTACTCTTCTATTTTTGAGGCAATACTTGGACCAATTCCTTTAATTGAATATAGTTTTCCTGTCAGGATGTAGTTCCTAACATCGTCTGGAAGGTCTTCAATAATATGTGCTGCCCTTTGATATGCCATTGCTCTGAATCTATCATCCAAAAACTCATAAATTGCAGCCATTTTTTTAAATATATTTGCAAGGTCTTTATTTATGTTGTACATAGATCTGCTCCTTAACAGATTTTTATATACAATGAATATAGTTCATTATTTGGTGATTTTGTATAGAAAAAGTCTGTTTTAGAGTGAAATGCCTATTACTGATATGTTGTTTTTGTCTGCAAATTCTATGAATTTTTCTTTCTCAAGGAGATATGTTTTACCTGCTTCCACAGCTAAAAGCTTTGCACCTGCTTTTTTCATACTTTTTAATGTTTTAACCCCTATTACAGGAACATCGTATCTCATATCCTGATTTGTTCTTGCTGCTTTGCAAACAACTGTACCTTTACCACCTAATTTTCCTGCTCTTTTAATACATCTGTCTGTCCCTTCTATTCCTTCTACAGCAATCACATTTCCATCTTTAATAACAACTGTTTGACCTATATCTAAATCTGCTATCTTTTTTGCCATCTTAATTCCAAATTGGGCGTCTTTAATCAGCCTTTCATCAGGTTTTATACTTCCTATTAAACCTTCAGGTGCCAGTAAAGGAGACAGATAAGGGGATGGGTCTATAAAGTTAAACCCTTCTTTTTCAAGCTCTTTTATAACCCCTTCGAGTATTGTTTTGGCTCTTTTATCCTTTAATGAAGAAAAAAAATGCTTAGCTCTTTCATCCAAATCAAAAAAGGATGTTATCAAAAGGGAATGTTCTATTTTTCCAAGCATCACAATATCTTTTATATCTTCTTTTTTCATTTTGTCTATTAATTTCTGTGCTTTACCAAAGGGAATCCATTCTACGGATGCATACTTTTTGATTTTTTTGTCTGTAATGGTTTTTAAGCCAAAAAAGGTGGTAATCCCAAAAACAAAAACTTCTTTTCCTTTTTCTTTAGCTGTTTTTGTAAAAATAACAGGAAGTTCGCCGGAACCGGCTATAAGACCGATTTTATTCATCCTCTTTTTGAAGCTTCTGGAGCTATACCCCTTTTTGTTGTTTTGACAAAATCAAGAAGAAGTTTTATTTCCTTTGTTTGAGGAAGTTTTTCCTCTACCTCTTTTATCCCTTCTGATATGGTTGGAGCTTTTCTAAAAAGTATTCTATAAGCCTCTTTT
>CAYTOE010000177.1:0-3193 GCA_964439255.1 uncultured Aquificales bacterium | reverse complement strand
CAATATATGCAACAACTGGTTTTGTTACATGCTGTTTAATAAACTCTGCAGCCTCTTCTTCAGCAGTTCCACCGATTTCACCGATCATAACAATAGCCTCTGTTTCAGGGTCGTTCTGGAACCATTCTAAAACATCTGAGAAAACAGTTCCAGGAACAGGGTCTCCACCAATACCTATAACTGTTGACTGTCCAATTCCTCTGTTAGTAAGCTGGAATGCAGCTTCATAAGTAAGAGTTCCAGACCTTGAAACAATACCTACATTTCCTTTTTTGAATATATGTCCTGGCATAATTCCGATTTTTGCCTCTTCAGGAGTTATAACACCCGGGCAGTTTGGACCAATAAGAACAGTATCAGGGTAGTATGTTTTTATATAGTTCTTAACAGGTATCATATCATTAACAGGAATTCCTTCTGTAATACAGATAACAGTTTTTATTCCTGCATCTACAGCTTCTAAAATAGCATCAGCTGCAAATGGAGGAGGAACAAATATTAAAGAGCAATCTGCACCTGTGTTATCAACAGCTTCTCTCACAGAATCAAAAACAGGTATTCCTTCCACTTCCTGCCCACCTTTTCCTGGAGTAACACCACCAACAACCTGTGTTCCATAAGCCTTACACTGAGTAGCGTGGAATGAACCTTCTCTTCCTGTTATTCCCTGAACTATTACTTTTGTATCTTTATTTACTAATACGCTCATTTTAAAAACCTCCTGTTTGCTTTTGTTTAGTTATTATTGAGCTTGTTTTGCAAGTTCAACAGCTTTTACTGCACCTTCCCACATTGTATCAGCCGGGATAAGGTCAAGTCCTGATTCTGCAAGCATTTTCTTTCCAAGCTCAACATTTGTTCCTTCCATTCTAACAACAATAGGAACGTGAGGTTTAACTTCTTTTGATGCTTCAATAATACCTTCTGCAAGTCTATCACATCTGAGAATTCCACCAAATATGTTAATGAAGATAGCTTTCACATTAGGGTCTGAAAGGATTATTTTAAATGCGTTTGCAATCTGCTCAGCGTTTGCAGAACCACCAACATCAAGGAAGTTTGCAGGCTCTCCACCGGCAAGTTTAATAGTGTCCATTGTTGCCATCGCAAGACCTGCACCATTAACCATACATGCTATATTTCCATCAAGTTTTATGTAGTTAAGGTTGTACTGTTTAGCCTGAACCTCAAGCTCTGATTCCTGAGTTGGGTCTTCCATTTCCATAATATCAGGATGTCTGAAAAGAGCGTTATCATCAAAATCAACCTTCGCGTCTAAAACAACAACATTTCCCTCTTTTGTTAAAACAAGAGGGTTTATCTCAACCATTGAGGCATCTTCTTTCATGTAAACTTCATACAGTTTTACAAAAATAGAAGCTACTTTGTTTATGAGATTTTTAGGAAATCCAAGTTTTAAAGCAATTTCCCTTGCCTGATAAGGTCTAAGTCCTAAAAATGGGTCAATCACTTCTGTTATTATCGCTTCAGGATTTTTTGCTGCTACTTCCTCAATCTCCATTCCACCTTCAGCAGAAGCCATTATAATGAGTTTTGATTTACTTCTGTCTAAAGTGATAGCCACGTAGTACTCTTTATCAATGTTTGTTCCTTCTTCTATATAAACTCTGCTGACCGGTAAACCTTCTGGTCCTGTCTGGAATGTTACAAGGGTCTTTCCTAAAAGCTCTGCTGCGTACTGCTGAACTTCATCAAGGTTGTGTGCAAGTTTTACACCCCCTGCTTTACCTCTACCACCTGCATGTATCTGTGCTTTTACAACAACAGGAAATCTTCCAATCTGCTGTGCAGCTTCTACAGCTTCTTCAACTGTAAAAGCAGGATATCCTTCAGGAACAGGCAGTCCATATTTCTTAAAAACCTCCTTGGCCTGATGTTCATGTACTTTCATCTGTATCCTCCTGCTTTTTATTAAAATAGTTTTAAATTCCTTTTTTCTTCAGGAAATCTCTCTTCTCTTTTATTTTTGTATCTGTATAGAAGTTCAAGTCTCTCCTTTATCAGAGCTTCTTCTGAGATATCAAGATCTGATATACCATTTTCCCTTTTAAATCTTTCTATATTTTCCTCAAAACTCTCTACACAGTCAGAATAGATATGTTTCACCTCAAAACCGGCTTTCTCTTTAAACAGAAAACTGACAGCAAGACGATGACAGTTAAAAGGTTCTTTCTCAGCGCACATAATTGCTGTTGTCTCTTTTTTTGCTATTTTATACAGATTGTTCAACCCTTCTTTTATCTTCTCATCTTTCAAAACATCAAAAACTGAAGAAACACCTTTTTTAAAATGATTTTTAAAGGAAAGCCCGCCTATATAATCACCTAAAAATGAATGCTTTATACCTTTTTTAAAAAGAGCTTTTTTAAAAACAGGCTCATCATACTGGGGAAACGTTTTTGAATAAGGAAAAGTCCTTATATCAACAAGATGTTTTATATCAAGTTCTTTAAGCCTATTTATAAGCTTTTCTCCTTCAAAAAAATCTGAATAACCTACTGTATATAAAACCAATCTTTCCTCTTAAATACAGTATGTAGGGAGTTTTGAAAGATCTATTTTTCTGTATTTCTCCTCAAGCTGTTGAAATACATCATTTCCGTAAATATCATTTGCAACAATTACAGGAAAATCCTCAAAGTAAAGCTTTCTTATAGCTTCTGTTCCTAAATCTTCGTAGGCTATCATTTCAACAGATTTTATATGTTTTGACAGTAGGGCTGCTGTTCCTCCAAATGCTGCAAAGTAAACAGCTTTATACTTTTTTAATGCTTCTTTTACTGGCTCAGTTCTCCATCCTTTACCGATAGTCCCTTTTAATCCAAGTTCGTGGAGTTTAGGAGTGTATTTATCCATTCTGTAGGCTGTTGTTGGTCCTGCTGAACCTATTACCTGTCCAGGTTTTGGAGGTGTAGGACCAACATAATAGATAACCTGCCCTTTAACATCAAAAGGGAGTTTTCCTGTTTTTTCATACTCCTCAAGCATTCTTTTATGGGCAGCATCCCTTGCTGTGTAAACATATCCAGATATTAAAACTCTATCTCCAGCTTTTAATGTTTCTATTACATCATCTGTTAAAGGAGTTGTTATTCTTTTTACATCACTCATTTTCCTCTTCCTCTTTTATTAGTTTTTGTATATTCATTTTTATACTGTCTAAAACAGGAAT
>CAYTOE010000176.1:0-3272 GCA_964439255.1 uncultured Aquificales bacterium | reverse complement strand
CTATTGTCCTGTTTCTACACCCTGGTATATCTTCTCCTCTTATATAGCGGATAAGATTAACTATTTTATCAACGTCTTCTCCTAAGCAATCAGGCATATTTTCTGGATTTCCTAATAATGAAGAAAAGGAAGTGTAATTTCTGACAGAAAAACTGATAATTGTATCGTCATTGGAAACAGTTAATATTTCTCTTTCATTTTCAGATGTTTCACTGAGTATTGAACCTGCTTCCCATACAGGATTAATATCATCAAGCGATGGATAGGTTGTTACATGGTAAGCTTTTTTTCCATTCTCATTAGATTTAAATGCTTCTATTTTTAGAGTACCATCTTCATCAATATCAAACTCTAAAATGTAATCCTCTAAAACATCAAGAATCCTATTTTGATTTGTATCTTCTCTTAAATTTTGTATTTTCTGGCTGTTGTAAAACCAGTAGCTGTAAAGGTATCCTGTCCAGGATAAGTAATACTCTCCAAATTTTTTTTCTGGGTAAAAGATAGACTGTACAGCTACGACACCTTTTTTTGTTCTGTCTGTTAAAGCTGAAACTGATGTGGAGGAAGCAAGACTTTTGAGAATGCCTTCAAATATGCTTATTATAGCTTTTCTTAGTTCTTCCGGGGTATCACCTTTTTTGTAAGTATCTGGTAATCCATCTTTATTACTGTCCCATTCAGAGCAGGTTTCATCAGGTAGAGGTACAAAAGAACCACAATTATCACAGTCTATTTTTTCTTTTGAATCACAAACAGCTGTGTTCCCACATTCAGGAGCAGGTGTTGGGAAATGGTTGTATAAACAGGGTATCTTATCTTTATTCAGGTCATTAAAACCACCGTATATAGCTGTGTTTTTTATAGAGTTCTGCCCATATCCTGTGTAAAGAAAAGCAGCTACAGTGTAAGTTTTAACATTCTGATTACCTCTGAGTTTATCTACTAAATCTGCATAGCCACCTTCCCACATGAGATAAGCAGGTCGGGCAGGGTCTATTGCACATGCATATCTGTATGCTGCGTCTGCTGGATTTTTTATTAAAACAGAGCCATATTCACATTTCATTTTTATATTTGAGTATTTATGGCCATTCCATGCACCGTCTGTTATAAGGACAACAAAATTTCTCGCACAGGAAACGTATTCTTCTTTACCATCGTTATTTACATCAAATTTATAAGGATTTTGATATTTTTTTGATTTTTTATGGAAGGTTTTGCTAAGGTCTTTGTCCCAGATTCCTTCCTGAAGGGAAAAATAGCGCCTTACTTCATCTAATGCTTCACCTGTTGGAGTTCCACCACCGGGAACTTCTTCATTTATTTCTTTTATTATCTGGGTATAATCATAGCTCGGGTATATCCATCTTTTTACTACAGGAGAACCTTCTACAATTCCGCCTTTTCTTTTTCCCTTAAAGAGGTACCCACCACCAAATATAACAAGCCCTATTCTTGGTTTTTTTTCATATTTTTGAATCTCTTGCAGTAAACCTTTTACTTTTTTTTCTTTTTCATCGTAAGTGGTTGTATCCTCTACTTTTATTCTTACACCTGTATCAAGTTCAACAAATTTTTTATCTTTTGTTAATCTTCCTCCTGTCAGAATCCATCTTAAGATATCAATTCTTGTCATAAATTTGAAATTTAGATAGTTTCCGGAAAAAGTTTTTGACACGCTGAAAAAAGAGTCTTTTCTCTTGAAATAACAGTTAGTTTTTTTTCTTTTACCTTTGCAAACTTTGATATAATCTGCTTCAGGTATAAAAAAACCATAGTAAGTTTTGTTCTCATCATACTCTTTATCACCATCAATTAAAGAATGATATGTGAAATCAGACATACTTCCACTGTAATCAAGAACTAACATAAGATTTGAGTAGGAACCTTCCTGAAGAAACGGTGGAGACGCACAGTACTTCACAGATGACTGGGAGAATGCAGCTGAGCTGAAAAGAAGAAACAAAAGTATCAGAATCTGCATTTTCATTCCTCTAATTTTATTTGATTCACATTCTCCCCATCAAAGTAAAATAGTAAGATATCTCCTGTTTTTATATTGTCATTTTCAAAATTTTCTATTTCTATCACTTTTCCTTTTAGGGAACTGCTTAAAACAGATAGTCTTATAAACCTATCTTTTTCATCTTTTTGAATAACCTGTCCTCTTATAAGAACAGGTTCATTTTCAATTTTTCCTATTTTTGCCTTTATAATGTCTTTGGCTAAAGATACAGATACTATTAATAATGCAACTAATAAACTGTGGAAAAATTTCATAATTTTCCTCAAATTTTTTATTAACTGTTATTACATAAATATAAAACACAAATATTAAAAAATCATGAAAGTTTTTTTATTTCTCAAACCAGAGCATAACCTGACCTGTTCTTACTCTCCTGTTTATGACTATATCAGGTGGTGCTTTATCTGAAGGAACACCAGAATGGAATGGCGTTGATTTTCCTGTATAACCTTTATTTAAAAATTTAACCATTTTTATTTCTCTAACATCTCCCCCTGATAACTGTAAGAGAATTTCTCCTTTGGCTTTGTTTATAGGATAGTTTTCACATGTTTCAGAGATTGCACCACCTGTAGCACAGTTTAGAGCCCATACCCTTGTTCTTCCACCAAATCCACATATATCTGCTGTAGGTTCCATAGTTGTAAAAATGATAATGTTCTGATTTGTTGTTGTTGGATCTGTTATATCCCTTTCTGGAAAATATCCTGCATTGCCTTTGTCCAGGTCTATATACCAGGAAGCTGAATAAATAGGGTCATCACAGGCATCCTGTGAAGTATGGGCAAAATTTGAGTTTGGCTTACATTTTCCAGAACTACACTCAATCCTTATACCGTATAATCTGTTTGATTGACTTAAGCTACTTTCATCAGTTTTGTAAAACCATTTACCTGTTCCAAAATACATATACCAGCGGCCAAAGCATTTCATAAACTCAACTTTTGCTGTTATAGGTCTTGTATCATTAAAATACTTCCTGAATTTCCATGAAGAAACATCATCATCTCTTACATCACCAAAAATAATACCCCCCTGCCAGTTATCACCATTCTTCTTGCTGTACCCAAATGCAATATAATCTGTAAAACCATCCTCATCATAATCAAGCCCCTCTGTAAATAACCTTCCCCCAAATGCGTTCTCAATGCTACTTCCTAAACCAAAACCAAATGAACTGCTTGTAAATGTATCAATAACCCTGACAGTATTTCCAGTGTCAACATCAACGATAAAAAGCTTC
>CAYTOE010000175.1:0-3273 GCA_964439255.1 uncultured Aquificales bacterium | reverse complement strand
TCTGTCATCGTAGCTTGCAGGTGAAGAAGGGTCTGCATCAGACAGAGGAGGCTCACTATTTTCAGCACATGCAAGATAAAGGATACCGTTTGAAGGATAAGATGTTCCGTTGTTTGTTACTCTAAAATGTATAGTTCTTGCTCCCTGTATATCTCCTACACTTTCAGCGATTATTATGACATCATTAGTGTCACCATCTCCATCAACATCATGACTTTTGTCTCCTATTCCATCTCTATCTGTGTCAACACCTTCATGTTCATAAAATACAAGCCAGCATTTTTTCATACTATTTGATAATCTTGCATTGTAAAGCTTGAAATGAATCTGATCTCCTTCAGTTAACTCACCGTAATTTGTCTCGTACTTGATAATAACACCTGTTGGGTTACCCATCGGAGAAGGAACGTCATTATCCAGGTTGTAGTCTTTACCTGCGAGGTAGTCAGTAGCTTCACATGGTATTGTAATCATGTCATTTGAGTTGTGAGTTCCCTGAAACTCGAAAAACATTAGAGCATCAGCTGCTTTAACCTGAAGTACAGCTGTTAAAAGACCTAAAGAACTGCCGAGCAGTACCTTTTTATTTAAAGTAAACATTTTTTAGCCCCCTTATTTTTTTGTTGCTTGCCCTAACGCAAAAAATGTGCCCATACATAAGTCATTGAAAATTGGATGATTTTTATTTTAGGAAATAGAATTATCTGTAAAAAACAATTACAGATGGAATAATTTTTTACAGAACTTTTTGAGAAATAGTAAAAGATATGGACATAAAAAAAGCCCCTATACAGGGGCTTGAATCTTGTTTATTAAATTTTTTTACTTTTCAAAGAAATCATCAGAGAATTCAGCATTCCTATATCCGCCGTTACGTGCAAACGGTGCATCATAAACAGGTAACATTTTACCTTTTCCTGGCCTTGAATCTCCTACAGCAATTTCAACATCTCTTTTAGGTGCCCCTACAGTTAAAAGAATAGAAAATGTTCCTAATCCTGTTGTACCTATTCTTGGGTTTAGAGCACGGGCTTTTGAGAGTATCTGATTTCCCCAAAGAATCTTTCCACCATGGGCAGGTACTTTTCCTAAGTATATGTTGTTTACAAAGTTTCCACCTTCATCCCATACTTCAGCATAAATATCTCCATCCCAGCATGAATGATTTGATATTTTTACGTACGTCAGACCGTTGTTAAGCAAATGAGGTATAAAAAATTGTGAACCATTTGGTTCCCATTTCATAAAATAGGCGCTACCGTACTCATTTTCATAGCAACAGTTCCAGCTTTTACATTGGGCTTTCTCGTCCATTTTTACAGTAAACAATAACTGGGCATCTTTATAAATCTTTAAACTTTCTGTTAACCCCCATTTTACCCAGTTTAATCTATCATTTCCTGTTATACCAACATAAACATCATCTTTCCACTCAGAGTTCATAGGAACACATATAAGTGAATCAGTTTCATCACATGTTGATAATGTGGATATATTGGCAACGGCTTTGCACCTGTCCCCCTGTGTAAAAAGTATCCTGTCTGCTGGATCCCCAAAAGCACCTGAACCTGATTCTTTACCGTTGTTGTCTATAAAAACTTTGTTATCTCTGAAGTTTAAAGCTTTGTATGGAAGTTTACTTCCTACCTGTGTATTTGAACAGGCATATCTACCACTTACATCATACATTTCAACCTCTAATTTTCCAGACCATCCACCAGAGCCTAAAACAAGAAAGTCATCAACTTTATTATTTTTATTGTTTGATATAACAATATATCCACTTGACGCTGTCCTATCAGTACAGCTTTTTGTAGGGAGAATATCTCCTGAAGGCTCATCAACAAATTTTGTCCCTGGCTCATAAGAAGTGTCATAACATTTGAATATTCCAGACCTGCTTCTCTCACAGTCTGTACTTCCCAAAGACACAGGGTACATATCTATCACAGATAAAGTTGGCTTCATATTGAGTTGAAACTGACATTCCATATCTATAAAACACTGGGGATTTGACACTTCTAAGTCTGGAAGTTCCATTGATGTGTTTGGGCAACAGGCATTTGCGGTAACAGTTAAACACACTTTATTGTTTATCTTATCCTTTTCACATTTGTTATAAACAAAATTTTCTGTATAAAGCTCATCTAAAACTATTACAGGGTTGTACATTGTTTTATACCTTATAGGTATAATGCCACTTCTCTCTGAGGTTAGAGGTGGTTCATTATCCTCAGCACATGCAAGATAAAGGATACCGTTTGAAGGATAAGATGTTCCGTTGTTTGTTACTCTAAAATGTATAGTTCTTGCTCCTGCTACAGTTCCAACGCTCTCTGCAACTACAAGGGAATCGTAATGGTCTCCATCACTGTTTGCATCATGGCTGTCATCACCAACCCCATCACCATCTGTATCAACTCCTTCATACTCATAGAACATAAGCCAGCATTTGATAATATTATCTGCAAGCCTTGCTCTGTGAAATGTAAAATGAAGCTGATCTCCCTCAGAGATAGAGCCATAATTTGCTTTATATCTTATTGTTACACCTGTTTGATGTCCTAAAGGTGAAGGTTGAGAAGGGTCTAAATTGTAATTAACATTTCTCAAATAACTACTCGCTTCACAAGGAACAGTTATTTGTGCAAGGTCATTGTCTCCCCTAACAGTCTGACCATCTGGAACATCATAACTGCCGTACAGGTCAAAAAATATCTGAGCTCCTACAGCATGCGCCCCAGCCATACCTCCTAAAATAAGGAAGGTTGGCACTGCCATTAATATTTTTTTCATCTTACTCTCCCCCTTTGTACTCTTTTCTTTTTGAAATAAGCAACAAAGGTGCCAAAAGTTGAAATCTACTGATGATTTGAAAAAGCCAGAAAAGACAGAAGAGTTTCTGTAAATAACCTTTACACAAAATAAAAATCAGTTCATTTTTCCTTCTTCTAAGACTGATACACAGGGTTAAAATCCCATTTGTCAATAATATTTACATTTGTAATAAAAATGAACAACTTAGATAAAGGAAAATGTAAAAAATTTTTATAACTAATAAATGACCATACAGCTGTCATTTTTTGTCAGATAAAGTTGATATTTATCAATGTTACCCCTTTATTTACATCCTATTATTATTTTCGATATGTCAAACTTGTCATATTGGAAATGATGATTTATCCTAATAGAAAGTGAAGGAGGATACAGTCATGGAAATCACATATCTAAGGGTATCTGTCACAGACAAATGTAATCTAAAATGTTTCTACT
>CAYTOE010000174.1:0-3322 GCA_964439255.1 uncultured Aquificales bacterium | reverse complement strand
ACACCAGTTATAAACTGTGGCAAGTTGTAAAGGTAGCCCTTACTATTCCTGTTCTAGGTAAATCTCTGCCAAGAGACTTATCACCCTTGAAGCCTTTACTGGTTGAAGGGAATTGGGACAGGATAGTAAGTAAATCGTGTTTCGAAACCAATGTAGTGGGAGAAGATTTGAAACACGATTTAGGGTTAGTTCCTGTTACTTGGGACAGGGGCTATGGTGCGAGCGAAATACCGCCAGCTGGGGCTTGCTTGCACCTGAAAGAGGCGGAATACAAATACCCCAGCCCAAAGTGTAATTAGTTTACCTACACTTTGGTTTACCAGGAGAATATGACACCAGAAGAAAGAAAAAAATTAGATGACCTTGTTATGAGAGCTTTTACACTTGCATACGAACTTGGAACTAATTTAGACGAACTTCACAGAGAATTTAGAGAACTTAGATTTAAAACAAAAGATAAAGATTTAGAGGCTGCACTTATAAATCTTGAGCATGGATTTTTTATGGTAGCCCAGTCTATCAACATTTTAAAAGAACAGACAAGAAATGCTCTAATCCCAGCAAGAAAAGCACAATCGAGAGAAACAAAATAATGGAGAGAACTATACCCACAGTTTTTCTTAATGGCTATGAACTTATAGATGAACAAACAATTGATAGAATTCAGGACATAGAAACACCTATCATTTTGGTGGAACAGATAGAAAATTTTAAGGAAAATGTTTTCTGGTTAAAAATAAGGGGAATATGGGTATTAGTTGGAAAAATACCACCTCTTCCCTTAGAAAGTGGAGATATTGTTCTTTTTAAAGAAAAAGGAAACTGGGGTCTTTTTAAATTTTTAAAAGAAGAAAATGAGATGGTTTTTTTAGAAGATGCAAAAGGTGAAAGAAAAACAAAAGTACCGAAAGATATTATTCAACAGTTAGAACTTTTTGGTAAAGTTTTGAGGGTACAGGAAAAAGTATGAAAAAGATAATTATTTTCTTTATTCTTTCTTTTCTGTTTTACTCCTGTGAAAAGGAAAATACAGAGACAAAAGTTTATCCGTATATACTGGTTGATAAAAATGGAAATGAAATTCCTATACCAAAAAACAAACTTGTTTTTGTTAATTTTCTTGCCTATTCTTGTGGTTCATGTATGAAAGAACTTCCTATTATTAAAAAGGTTTTATCTGAAAAAAAGTACAGAGAAAAAATAGCATTCATAGGTTGTGTTATAGATGCAAACCAAAATGATTTAAAAGATAAAAATTTCCCATTTTATGCCTGTAATAAAGCAAATTATGTTAGGTTTCCTGTTCCCGGAACACCTACAAGCTATATAATAACCCCTGACGGTAAGAAACTTTTGAAGATTTTTGGTGCTGTAACAGAGAAAAATCTCAGAGCATTTTTAGATGAAGCTTTAAAGAAGTATGAAAAAATAAATAATTAACTTTTAACAAGGGATTAAAACCCTTATAATATTAATGTTATCGGAAAAAGGGGAAATCAAATGGAAAATCTTATAAGCTTTTTGAAGGAAATATCCCAGGAAAAGGGGTTTGATTTTTTTATTTATGAAGAAAAGAAAGAGGTATGGATTTCGGGGGTTAATTTTGGTGAAAAATTTGATTTACTTGTGAGACCGATAAAAAACAGATATATAAAAGTTATTTATGAAACCCCTTCAGAAAGGATTCCGATTCTCTTTGAAAAAGAGGAAGCAGCTATAAAAAGAATTGAAAAATTCTTTAAAGAAAAAGTTAAAGTGGAAAATCCAAGAGAAATAGATATTATAGAAGAAAAATTAAATGTAGAAATGCAGTAACTACTGGAGTATATACTGTAAAACCTCCTCCATTTTCATTCCACGAGAACCCTTAATCAACAAAAATCCTTTTTGTTCTCTAAACACATTTTTTACAGCTTTTGCTAACTCTTTTTTATCGTTGAAAAATTTACCTTTTTTTGTCTCTTCACAGGAGAATTTAGTTTCTTTACCAAAGAAAAAAGCCATGTCTATATTACTTTTTTCAATTAACATCCCTATTTCTCTATGAAGTTTTTCAGAAATACTGCCAAGCTCCAACATATCACCTAATACAATAACCTTAAAACCATCTATACTACTAAGTGTTTCTATAGCATTTCTTACAGAAAGAGGATTTGCGTTGTATGTATCATCAATTATTGTGATATTTTTGTGTTTAATAATATTTCCTCTACCTTTTGGTGGAATGAAATTTTCAAAAATACTCAGATGTTTTACAGGATTTATATCTAAAAAATAAAAAACACCTGACACAGCTGCTATATTGTAAATGATGGCCTTGCTAAAAACAGGAACTTTTATTTTTATTTTTTCATTTTTGTATGAAATTTCACCTTCAGTTCCATCTTTGGAAAATTTTATATCTGAAACTCTTATATCTCCATTTTTCCCGAAAGTGATGTAATTCTTTAGATATTTCTTATACTGATTTAGCAGATTGTCAGGTAAAACAGCATAATCACCATGATTAAAAATTTCTCCTTTACCCTTTAAAACATTTTCAAAGGAGCCAAACTTTTCAGTATGACCATGGCCTACAGATGTTAAAACAGATATTTCCTGATTGACCAGAGCTGATAAGTGTTCAATATCGCCAATTTTTCCTGCACCAAGTTCAAACACTCCTATTTTTGCACCTTCAGGGATATTGGCAAGGGTCAATGGAAGTCCTATCTCATTGTTCAGGTTCCCTTTCGTGGAATATACAGGAAAAAAACTTTCTAATCCAAATGCAATAAGCTCCTTTGTTGTGGTTTTTCCACTTGTACCAGTTATAGCAATAACCTTAGATAGACCTTTCCTTTTGAATTTGCCTACTTTTTCAAGAGCTTCAAGACTGTTCTTTATTAAGATTCCGTTTTTTAGATTGATATATTTTTCTGTGAAAAAACCAACAGAACCTCTATTAACAGCGTCTTCTATAAATAAATGACCATCTGTTTTATTTCCTTTTAGTGGAACAAAAAAAGAACCTTTTGTACTTTCCTTGCTATTTATTATGAAATTTTTTATTTGACTTTCTGGGTTTTCTAAGTTTAATGGGATTCCGTTTACAATTTCTAAAAGTTTTTTTATTTTCATGGTTTTCTTTTAAATGGTGGGCCCGGGAGGACTCGAACCTCCGACCGGACGGTTATGAGCCGTCTGCTCTGCCAACTGAGCTACGAGCCCTTCAAGGCTTAATAATATATACTTTTTATTCCTTTTTGTCAACATTTTGTATATAGGGGGTACTCCTATCCCAAAATAGCTAAAATAATTGTAAAATAATAACTATGGGAAG
>CAYTOE010000173.1:0-3348 GCA_964439255.1 uncultured Aquificales bacterium | reverse complement strand
TTTCTCCATTTAAAGGGTTGCACATTTCAAAACTATTTCTTATATTAATTAACAAAATAATACTTAAAAAATTTTACATTAATAGACTAATATTTGGAGGAAAAGAGATGTTCAGTGAAAACCTGCTTGACAGTCGTTCAAAGGAATTTTTAGAAGCTGCAAAAAGTATTGCAAAGCAAAGGAAAGATAGATTAGTTGATACAGACCACCTTTTAGTTGCTTTTATAACTAAAAAAGACAGTCCATTAACAAAGGTGTTAGAAAAAAGGGGAATTGATACTAAGGATCTGATTAAAAAAATAAATGAGTACTTAAATGACCTTTATTCACAGATAGATAAATCAACAAAAGATTATATAGACTACCTGAAGAATCTTCAAAATCAGCTCAGTTCTGTAAAAAATAGTATTCTTCAGATTCAGCAGGAGCTAAAAAAAATAGCTTCAGCAAAAAGACAGCTTGAACAGGAACTCAGATATGAAGAAAGTTCTTTCTGGGGAGGTTTTGGAAGTTCTGCGAGACTTGAGTATGATAGATTGAACAGATATGAAAAAGAGCTAAAAGGACAGCTTTCCCAGATAAAAAATTCTCTTTTGCAGGTTATGGACGAAGAAACAGCTGACAGGTTTCTTTCTGGTGAGGTTGGTTTATCTGCGGTTTTATATAAAATAATAGAAAATTCAGATTTTGTTAAACAGGTTTCTGAGCTTGGCATTTCACCAGATAGAATTGTTGTTAGAATTGCCGAAGAGGTTTTAGGAACAAAAAGCGGAAAAGTTTATTCTACAAAACTTGTTAAAGTACTTGAAGAAGCGGAAAAAAAGGCTTTAGGAAATGGAGAAACAGTTGTAAAACCCCTTTATATAGCAACAGCTTTAATCGAAGCTAAAGATACCATAGCAGGAAAAATATTAGAACAAATATTAACAGGAGGAAAAGAAAAGATGAATGGCGAAAATATTCAACAGGAAATGGCTGAAGAAGAAAAATCAGCTCTTGAAAGGTTTACAGTTGATTTAACAGAACTTGCAAAAGAAGGGAAATTAGACCCTGTAATAGGAAGAGAAAAAGAGATACAGCAGGTTATAGAGGTTCTTCTAAGAAGAACAAAAAATAACCCTGTTCTTGTTGGTGAAGCAGGTGTTGGTAAAACAGCCATTGTTGAAGGTTTAGCACAGAAAATAGTAAACAAGGAAGTTCCAGAAGAACTTTTTGATAAAAGAATACTTGCCCTTGATATGGGAGCTCTTCTTGCAGGAACTAAGTACAGGGGAGAATTTGAAGAAAGGTTAAAGAACCTGATTGATGAGATAAAAAAGGATGGAAATGTAATCCTGTTTATAGATGAGATACACACAATAGTTGGAGCTGGTGCTGCTGAAGGTGCAACTGATGCAGGAAACTTATTAAAACCAGCTCTGGCAAGGGGAGAATTAAGGGTAATAGGTGCCACAACTATAGATGAGTACAGAAAACATATAGAAAAAGACCCTGCTTTAGAAAGAAGATTCCAGCCTGTTTATGTTGAAGAACCGGATGTGGAAACAACTATTGAAATACTAAAAGCTTTAAAGCCAAGGCTTGAAAAGCACCACGGTGTAAAAATAGACGACAGCGCTTTATCTGCAGCTGCAAAACTCACTGACAGATATGTTACAGACAGGAAACTTCCAGACAAAGCGATAGATGCTTTAGACCAGGCATGTGCAAGGAAAAAATTAAAACTTGTTTACGCACCACCAGAAGTAATAGAACTTGAAAGAAAGATAAAGATGTTAGATGAACAGATAGTTCAGGCTTCTTTAGATGGGGATTATGAGAAAGAAGCAAAACTTAAGATTGAAAAAGCTCAGCTTGAAAAACAGCTTAAAGAGATAAAAGAAAAATCTGATAGCGAACATGTAAGAATAGAGGCTCTAAAGAAAAAACTTGAAGAAATAGAAGAGCAAATTGTAAAAGCGGCAGAAGATGGAGATTATGAAAGAGAAGCTCAGCTTAAAATAGAAAAAGCAAAAATAGAAAAAGAGATAAAAGAGTTAGAGCATAAGATAGCTGAAAAAACGGTTGTTACAGAAGATGATGTGGCAGAGGTGATATCAGACTGGACAGGAATACCTATATCAAAACTAAAAGAAGAAGAAATGCAAAGGCTTCTCAGACTCGAAGAGGAAATACACAGAAGAGTTGTTGACCAGGAGCATGTTATAAAAACAGTTGCTGAAGCCATAAGAAGGGCAAGAGCCGGCCTTTCAGACCCAAGAAAACCACAGGCTTCATTTATGTTCCTTGGACCAACTGGTGTTGGTAAAACAGAAACAGCTAAAGCTCTCGCAGAGGTTCTGTTTGGAGATGAAGATGCACTGATAAGACTTGATATGTCAGAATTCAAAGAAGAACACTCAGTGGCTAAACTTATAGGTGCACCTCCAGGATACGTTGGATATGAAGAAGGAGGAAAACTTACAGAAGCTGTTAGAAGAAAACCTTATTCTGTAATTCTCCTTGATGAGATAGAAAAAGCTCATCCAAGGGTATTTGACCTGTTTTTACAGGTTCTTGACGATGGAAGGCTTACAGATTCTAAAGGAAGAACTGTGAACTTCAGAAATACGATTATCATTATGACATCAAATATAGGAAGTCAGTACTTAACACTTATACCTTTTGATGCTCCGGATGATGTCGTTGAGAAGGAGTTTGAAAAGGCAAAAAAACAGGTTTTAGAGGAGGTTAAAAACTACTTCAGACCTGAGTTTTTAAACAGACTTGATGATATACTTGTTTTCAAACCACTGCTTAAAAAAGAGCTTTTACAGATTGTTGAGCTTATGCTTAAAAATCTTAACAAAAGACTTATTGAGAGAAACATACTTCTTGAGGCAACAGATGCTGCGAAAGAACATATCGCAAAATTAGGTTATGACCCTGTTTATGGTGCAAGACCTCTAAGAAGGGCTATACAAAAATATGTTGAGACACCTCTTTCTGAAAAAATACTTGCCGGCGAAATAAGACCAGGGGATACAGTCCTACTTGATGTTGAAAATGATGAGCTTGTGTTTAAGATAAAAGAGCATAGAGAAGAAGAAATTACAGCATAAAAAGGGCGGTTTTCCGCCCTTTTTTTTATGATTTTACAAAAAGCCACTAAAAGCCTCTCTTTTTGTAAATCAAAAAGTCTCTCTTTTTTCTATGGTTTTAAGTTTTTTCCTCCTTTATTATCTTCCTAAATATTACAGATTCTTCTCTCGTTTGTCTGCTTCTGTAATACAGTTTCACGGAATTTTTACACGAAAAAAGTTTAAATCCTTCCTGTTGTATAATAGATTTTCTGAATAAAAATAAATC
>CAYTOE010000172.1:0-3397 GCA_964439255.1 uncultured Aquificales bacterium | reverse complement strand
CTATAAAATCCTTATTCAAAGGCTCTCTGAGTATGTTTTTTAAACTCTCTGTGTATGAAACAACAGGGAAATATCCAGATTTAAAAACAACATTAACCTTTTCTACATCTTTTGGTGGATAATCTCTTAAAAGCTCAAAAATCTTTATGAGAGCTTTGCTATTCGAGAGATATCCCTTATTCTGCAAGTCGATACAGAGACAGTTATCTTTTTTATAAACAGATATGTTTCTGAAGCCCAACCTGTAAAGGCCATAAGAGATAAAATCCTCATAAGATAGGTTATATTTTTTTATAAAAGCTGCTGCTCCTTCTTTTAAAACAAATTTTCTATCTATATGTGGAAGCCATGGTTCTCCCAATTTCATATTAAAGGCAACATTGAATCCAAAAGCGTTACCGTACTGATAAGATAAAACAGTTTGAAACCATTTTGAGAAGTTAAGTTTGATACCAAAATTATAGTCAGATTTTCTTTTTGGAAAAGCCTTTTCTACTTTCTTAGCTCTTTCACTGTTTGGGTTTATTTTATGTTTTACAATCAGAACATTTTTTTCATAGTTAAAATCAACAGGGCTGTATTCCCATAAAAAACTAAGCCTTGGATGAACAAAAACTTCACCACCAGCAAAAAATCCATTTATTCTATCTTTCCCATAACCAAAGGATACATCCATAGGAATTATGTAAGGATTGTACTTTGAAAAAACAATAAATTTTGAGTCAAACAGTTTTGTCCCTAAAAAATCCCACGCACCAACAGAAACAGCAGGAAGCCATTTCCCCTCTTTTACAAGTAAAAACTTTAAATGGGGAGATTGGTCTTTATAAGAACCAAATTCTTTATAAAAATCAGGTTCAACAAATTTTATTCCCAGTGTGTATATATCAACGACCCTTAAACCTGCCTCAATTCTTGGTAACAAACCAACAGTAGCGTAATAAAAATTGTATGGTTTAACCTGTGAATAACCTATTCTGAGATGTCCATCCTGAAGTATTCTTGCAGATGGTAGTTCTAACAGACCTATAATCCCTGTGTTAGATGGAGTTTCCATTAAAGGTAAATCCGTTTTCCATGCAGCGGAAAACGGATCATAATCTTTTCCATAAGATAGTACAAAAAAAGACCATATTACTATAAAAGCGATATTAAACTTTTTTAACATTATAACCTCTTAGCAAGTACAGCCGTTGAGATAGACTGGAATATTATCTGGGTTATATCTCTTAGTAGAGGCCTCCACATAATAGGTACCTTCATTCTTGTTGGAACAACTATAGCATCACCCTGTTCAGGTCTGTATTTGAGAAAAGAGTTGTATTTTACAAATATAAAGTTAATTGAAGCAAACTGCTTTTTGGATAAAACTCTACCATTTGCTTTTATTATGTATATATCATTAACATCTGCATTGTCTTTTAGTCCTCCAACCTGATTTAAATAGTCCTCTACAGTGAGATTCTTCCTGTAAGGAAGAGATATCTGATTATAAACTCCTCCAAGAACTAAAACGTAGTTAGGCTTACTTGGAATGTATACATAATCACCATCTGATAACTCGATATTATCAGGAGAGTTTTTTAATTCTTCAAGGGTCATTGGTATGTCAAGGGCTATTCTTCCAAGACCCATTTTTGCCTTTTGTCTAAGTATAGAAAGCAATCTTTTTTGTTTTCTTATGGTCATTTCAAGGATTTTCTGTTCTTGAGCGGTTGCTCCAACAGCCGCAATCCCTTCTTCTGATTTGGATAAACTTTCCTCTAAAGCGAGCATTGATATTTTTAACTGTTGTTCCTGCAGTTTTTTTGCACTTTTCCTTATAAATATTAAACCTTTAGGGTACGCATCAGGTGTATATCCACCTGCTTCTTTTATAAGGTCGTAAAGTCTCATCCCAGACCTGTATTTGTATATACCGGGTTTTTTTACCTCTCCTAAAATTGTTATAGTCTTATCTTTCTCAGTATCCTCTGTTATCTTTATCAGGAGTTTATCACCAGGATCGAGTTTAACATTTGCCTTTTCATCTCCTCTGATTAAAAGGTCATAAAGATAAACAGTCCTTTCATACAGACTTTCTGTTTGGTCATTATCTGATTCCTGTCTATCCTTATTTTTTCTGAGATAAACACCTTCTTTTTCAGTTTTTTCTTTCTTAATAGCTTTCTTCTTAGCCTGTTTATAAATCTCAACTTTTAATTTTCTTGGTTCAACATCCAACTTAACGTTTCTTATAACATCTAAAAGCCTTATACCTTTGTAGTATGGAACAATAACAGGGTTTTTTATGAATCCTGAAACTACAATAGGTTTGTAAATCCAGTCAGGATAAAATGTAATAACATCTTGATTTTTTAATTTTATATCTTTGATACCTTTTAAAATTTCAAGAGGAACAAAGTTTATAACTTCATATCTGTTTGTGTTTACAATTTTTCTTATGATTTCACCATAATACAGGTTTGTATCCGGAAGCAATCCTATTCTATTCAATAAAGAGTTTAATGTTTCTTCTTTCTTTATTGAGTATAATCCTGGGTATTTTACATGTCCTTTTACTTCTATCTTATTGCTCACAAAAGCGTTTAAATCTTCAACAAGTACAAGATCTCCATTTTTTATAGTATATGAATCTATATGGGATAAATCTGTTTCATCTATTATGTAGTTATTGTTTTTTATCCTGTTTATTTTTATACCTATACTGTTCGCTGTTGGTAATATCCCTCCTGCAAGTGTTATTATCTCTTTTAATGTTTTTTCATTTTTTATTTCATAAATTCCTTCCCTTTTTACAGCTCCAGTTATCGCTACAGTCTTTCCTATTGGAGGAACGTATATGCTATCGTTTTCTTTTACTTTAATATTTACAGGGATTCCTTTTATAAACAAATCGTAAAAATCTATATGAAACTTTTTAAGTTTTCCTTTTTCTCTTCTTGTTAAAACAATATTTCTTAAAGTTCCACTTTTTGTTATACCACCTGCCAAAACAAGAACATCAAGAACCGAAACATTACCCTTTGCCATAACAATACCTGGATTTTTTACAAATCCAGATA
The DNA here is from genome assembly GCA_964439255.1 of uncultured Aquificales bacterium. GTDB lineage: Bacteria > Aquificota > Aquificia > Aquificales > Hydrogenothermaceae > JAADDV01. The sequence continues at coordinate 332 of CAYTOE010000172.1, read as the reverse complement.
CATAAACAGGATATTCTCTTAATTTTCCAAGGGTTACCTCAACCTCAAAATTTTTGAACTTTTTGCTTAAGGCTTTGTTCAGGATATTTTTTATAGACTTAACATCCAATCCCCATACATAAAAAACACCTAAGTTTGGAATGTATATTTTTCCATCTCTGTCTACTTCGAAAGAGTAAAATCCTTTAAGATTCAAAACATCAACAGGATCACCCCACAGATATATGTTTATCTGGTCGCCAGGACCTACAGTGTAATCTTTTCCAACAGGAGAAAAAAGATAAGACGGCTTTTTCTTAAAATACTCATATCCGAACTGTTCTATTTTTATT
>CAYTOE010000171.1:0-3399 GCA_964439255.1 uncultured Aquificales bacterium | reverse complement strand
TTTCTCTACTTCCTGTTTGGCATACTGAAGGTTGTAGTTAAGTTTCTTAGAAAGGTATTTAAGGGTTTCTTCATCTATACGTTTACCAGCTGATTCTATCTTTTTTTTCAAAGATATTAAAAAAGCTTTTGGCGTAAGTTTTCCTGAAACGACAATAGTTGCCTTATCTTTTATAGTTTTGTAAGGTTCTTTTGTAGGTATTTTATCTTTATCTGTTATAAAAACAATCTGGTCATTGCTTTTTTCAACTCTTTCTAAGATACCTTTGAATCTTTCTAAATCTTTTTTGTTAATTTTATCTAAAAAAGAATCCGACTCTAAAATAATACCCACATTCCCTTTTGAAAATAGTGAGCCAGAGGAAAAGACATCATTTAAATCATCCAATGAAATCTCATCACCCCATAGTATATGAACCTGTTTATCAGTTTTATTTTTCAAAATATCAACAAACTGTTTTTTTAGTAAGTTTTCAGTTCCATATACGAATACTAAAGGTTCCAAATCTTCAATATTTTGCTTTTTTATAAGCTGTACTATGTTAAACTCTTTCATTTCAATCCAGTTAATATAGAATAAATTCTTACTTCAACAAGTTTTGCAAGCTCTTCTAAAGCATACCTCCTTTCTATATCTGCCCTCAAACCTGAACCAACGTACTGTGTTGTTTCATGTATATTTTTCTTCAAAATGATTTCATTTCTCCTATTTTCAACGATTAAGTCCATATTTATATTTACCTTATAAATAGATGCCCTCTGGGAAAGAGAATAACCGATTGAATAAACATAAAGGGATTTTATATCAAGACTGATATACCTGTCTGTTTCAGAAGAGCATTCCATCTTATTACCTGAAGTCAGTATAGCCCTTGATGTGTAATGGGTAATTGTATCAAGAGCCGTTTCTATAGGGTTGTTTATTTTTATATCTTTTATACAGTAGATATGTTTATACTCTTTTTCCTTTTTTGAGGTTTCTACAGAAGTTTTTTGAATTTTATTTGTATCTTTAGCTTTTTGAGCTACATATCCACAGGAAGATAACATCAAAAAAACAGCCAAAAGTACTAACCTCTTCACATTCCACCTCTCATATACCAAATTTTTCTGCTAATTTTTCCTTAACATAAGGGCAAACCATATTAGAAACATCACCATGATGAGCTGCAACATCCTTAACTATAGTTGAGCTTATATGTATAAGCTCCTGAGATGGCATAAGGAAAAGGGTTTCAACCTTATCGAGGTTGTAGTTTGTCATAGCTATCTGAAGTTCATACTCAAAATCTGTAAAAAGTCTCACGCCTCTAACAATTATCTTCGTTCTGTATTTTTTCATAAAATTAACAAGCAAACCTTCAAAGGGTTCAACTATAACCCTACCCTGATGCTCTTTAACACAGTTTTCGAACATTTCTACCCTTTCAGACAGCGAGAAAAGAGGCTTTTTCCTTGGATTTTTTGCTATTGCGACAACAACATAATCAAAAATATTTAAAGCTCTCCTTACTATATCTAAATGTCCTAAATGAACAGGGTCAAATGTACCTGGATAAACACATATTTTTTTCATTCTTTTCTCCAGAAAGATAGGGTTGTATCACCGTATTTTCTTTCTTCATCTGCACCAAAATGTAAACCGCTTCTGTGCTCAAGTATAAATGTACCACCTTCTTTTAGCTTTTTTAAGGAAAGTTCTATAAGTTTCTTGTAATCCCTGTAGTTGTAAGGTGGGTCTGCAAATATAACATCAAAAAGCTCACCTTTATAACTTTTTAAAAACTTTATAACATCAGATGTATAAACCTTATAGTTTTTATATTCTCTGGAAACCTTCTTTTTTATCTGTTCTGCTCTTTTTTTATCCTTCTCTACAAAAATTACAAACTTTGCACCTTTCTTTAAAGCCGTGAGTCCAATCTCTCCTGTACCTGCAAAAAGGTCTGCAAAATATACATCTGAAACATCGTAAAGTATATTGAAAAGAGCCTGTTTTACAAGGTTTGATGTCGGTCTGAGGTTTTTCATAACAACTATTATACATGCGAAAAAGGATTTTTTGATTTTATTCAATGCTTCTTTTATAGATATTTTTTAAATTTTTAATAAAAAAGATTCGGTTAATGTTTGTTAACTGTGATTTTTGAAGTTATTATTATCTCTGTATGAGATAACTCATATATCTGAGTAGTGATATAATTAGAGGAAAATCTTTTTAGAATATGTTTTGGAGGAAAAGAATATGGCGAAGATAGTAATTGTAGGGGCAGGATTCGCTGGTCATTATGCCGCATTGGTTGGTGCTGATGCCCTAAAAGGTAAAGGGCATCACGAAATAACAGTTATCAGTAGAGTTCCTAAATTTACCTATATTCCTTCCCTTGTCTGGGTTGGTGTTGGACAGATGGCAGCAGAAGAAACCCAGTTTGACCTAAAACCTGTTTATGACAAAATGGGTATCAATTACATCCATGGAACAGTAACAGAGGTTCATCCTGATGAACAGTACGTTGTAACTGAACTTCCAAATGGAGAAACCCAAAATGTTAATTACGATTTCCTCCTTATAGCTACAGGACCTTATCTTAACTTTGCTGCAACACCAGGGCTTGGACCTGAAAACGGATATACCCAGTCAATCTGTACACCACCCCACGCAACACAGGCAGCATCCAAGTATCTTGAGCTTGTAAACAGGTTAGAAAAAGGTGAAAGGGCAAAAATTGTAATAGGAACAGGACATGGTTTATGTACATGTCAGGGTGCTGCTTTTGAGTATATATGTAACATCCACAACGACCTTGTTGATAGAGGCTTAAGAGACAGAGTTGAACTTATGTGGCTTTCTAACGAACCAAAATTAGGTGATTTTGGCATTGATGGTTTAGAGGCTAAACAGGGTTCTCTCATTTATACATCAGAAATGATGGCTGAAGCTCTATTTGATGAATACGATATTAAATGGGAAATCAGAAGCCATGTAAGAAAAGTGGAAGATGGAAAAATTTACACTGTAAACCTTGATGGTGAAGAAAAAGAATTTGACTTTGATTTCGCTATGTTAATTCCACCATTTAAAGCTCAACCTATTAAATGGGTTGATAAAGATGGTAATGATATAACTGAGAAAATGTGTAACCCAGCTGGATTTGTTAAAGTTGATGCAAATTACGGCAAACCTTACGATGAGCTTGATGGTCCAGACTGGCCAAAAACTTACCAGAACCCAACATACAAAAACGTGTTCGCTGCAGGTATTGCATTCGCACCTCCAGGTCCTTTATCAAGACCAGGAAAAGCTCCAGATGGTACTCCAATAGGACCAACACCTCCAAGAACAGGTTATACAGCAGAACTTTCAGGTAGAGCAGCTATTCTAAATATTGTTGATATGATA
>CAYTOE010000170.1:0-3400 GCA_964439255.1 uncultured Aquificales bacterium | reverse complement strand
TGCAAAAGTAGAAATACCAAAAATGGAAAGTTATGTTAATTTTTTAGGTGCCATAGCAGCTATAGCACCTTTACTTGGTTTTTTAGGTACAGTAACAGGGATGATTCAGGTTTTTGAAGCCCTTTCATTAGAAGGTTTAACAAATCCAGCTGTCCTTTCCTCAGGTATATCGCAGGCTCTTTTAACAACAGCCTTTGGACTTACAATAGCTATTCCTTCACTTGCAGCGTACTGGTATTTCAGGTCTAAGCTTTCATCAATGGTTGCCCAGCTTGAAAATATTACAAACGACCTGATATATCTCCTTTCGACAGGTACAGAAAGATGAACTTTAAAAAATTTATGAGGAATGAGGATAAGGGCTATGTTGTTGATATGACAGCCCTTGTGGATATAGCATTCATTATCATACTCTTTTTGGGTATTGTAAGTACACTTGCACCTATCTCTTCGATAAATGTTGAACTTCCAACAGCAACAGCAGAAAAAACTTCCGTTGAACCTGCAAAAATATTCGTGGACAAAGATGGAAACTACTATCTTCAGGGAAAAAAAGTTTCAGACCAGGAAATTATATCCTATTTAAAGGATAAAAAAATAAAATCCTTAGCTGTTGTTGCAGATAGAAGAGTAATATACGAAAAAGTTGTTCATCTTATGGATTTAGCAAAACAGTCAGGTGTTGAACAGATAAATATCGCAACAAGAAGGTATCAAAGATGAGAAAAGGGGAAGAGTTTGTTATAGCAGGCAAACTTCACGGAACCCATGGAGTAAGGGGTGATTTAAAAATAGAGGTGTTTCCACCAAACTTTAAACTACCAGATGTCATTTATATAAAAGATAAAGAAGGAAACTTTTTACCTTTAAAAGTAAAAGCTTACTCAAAGAAAAAAGGTCTTATAAAGTTTGAAGGGTACGAAGATTTAGAAAAGGCAAAAAAACTAAAGCACCATTATTTTTACGTTGAAACCTCAAAGCTCCCAGAGCCTGAAAAGGATACATTTTATGAGTATCAACTTTTAGATATGGATGTTGTTTTTAATGGTAAAGTTATAGGGAAAATCATAAAAGTGGATGATAGACTTCCACAGGCTTATCTAATAATAAAGTGTATAGATGATAAAGTCAGACATCTTCCTTTTATAAAGGAATTTGTTAAAGAGGTTGATGTTGAAAGGAAAAAAATTTTTGTTGAACTTCCTGAAGGATGGTTTACACTTTAACTTGATTTTTATTAAAAATGAATAAATTATCGTTGAAAATCTAAAAAGGAGGTTGATAGCCATTTTAAAACTTGAGGTTCAGATACCCACAGAAGCTTTTTTTAGTATAGTTGGGAACAGGGATGAAAATATAAGGTTCTTTGAGGATACTTTTGATGTTGACATTTTTGCAAGGGGAACAAGTCTTATCGTTGAAGGAAATGAAGAAAATATAGACAGATTTGAAGAGTTCATGGGAAAAATAGCCTCTTATTTTGAATCCGGTCATATTCTGTCTGCACAGGATGTTAGAAATCTTGCAACAGGTTTTAAACATGAAAAAGAGTTAGAAAGTAAAAATCTAAAAAATCTTTTTAAGGAAGGAGAGGCGATTTTATTTACCCACAGGAAAAAACCTGTAATGGCAAAAACCCCAAGTCAGAAACATTATATAGAAACAATAAAGAAAAATGACATAACATTTGGCGTTGGACCAGCAGGAACAGGAAAAACATACCTTGCAATGGCTATGGCTGTCTCCTATTTAAAGCAACAGAAGGTTAACAGAATTATTTTAACGAGACCTGCTGTTGAAGCCGGTGAAAAATTAGGTTTCCTTCCTGGAACACTTACAGAGAAAGTTGACCCCTATTTAAGACCCCTTTACGACGCCCTTTACGATATGGTTGATGCAGACAAAGTAAATGATATGCTTGAAAAGAATATCATAGAAATAGCTCCCCTTGCTTTCATGAGGGGTAGAACATTAAATGATGCTTTTATTATCCTTGATGAAGCCCAGAATACAACAAAAGAGCAGATGAAGATGTTTTTAACAAGAATTGGTTTTGGTTCAAAAGCTGTAATAACTGGAGACATAACACAGATTGACCTTCCTAAAGTCTCACAGTCCGGACTTGTAGAAGCTCTTAAAGTTTTAGAAGGTGTACAGGGAATAGGTATTTCATACTTTTCAGAAAAAGATGTTGTCAGACATCCTGTAGTTCAGAGAATAATAAAGGCATACGACAGATACGAGAAAGAAAAAAATGAATAAAATTCTTATATCAAAGGACATATATGATAGGAAGATAACCAAAAAATTTGTTAAAGAAACGGTAGAAAAAATACTGAAAGAGCTGAATCTTGATAATGTCGAGATAAGTATAACACTTACAGACAATGAAACCATAAAAAATATAAACAGAGAATGGAGAGGAAAGGACAGGCCTACAGATGTCCTTTCTTTTCCTTTAGATATTGATTTTCCGTTAGGATACAAATACAGACCTTTAGGTGATGTTGTTATATCTTTACCCTTTGCAAAAAAACAGTCAGAAGAGATTGGTTTATCTTACAGAGAAGAGATCCTAAGACTTTTAATTCATGGTATTTTGCATCTCCTTGGCTATGACCATGAAAAATCAGAAGAAGAAGCGAAAAAGATGTTTTCCATTCAGGAAAAAATTTTCTCTAAGCTTTCACAAGAAGTGTAAATTTTTTTTACAGTGTAAAAAATTTTTACACTTAACATAATACCCTTTTCTTTCAAAGCACTGATAAAAATTTTTACAATTTTAACTGTAAAAAAAATTTACAGTTAAAATTTTTGAAAAAATCTTTTACATTTTGTATCAATAACTTACATTTTTGGCATTGTCATTGCTTTTTACAATAAAAAGAAAATTTAATTAAAATCTTTAAGGAGGTTTAGCGTAATGAAGCACAAACTACTAAAATCAGCGCTGCTTGGGGCTGCAGCTGTTGGTGTTTTAGGTGCAGGTGTTCAATCTGCACATGCAGATGCTTTAATTTTCTTTGACTTTTATGGTACAAACGATGTTGCAAATGGTACTACGGTAAGTGGAGGTAATGACCAGGTACAAATCACAATTCCTTGTGAAGCAACTGACTATCTTGCAGGAAAAGATTATAATCTTAGTCCTGGAGAAGTTTCGCCATTAGGAAATGCCACAGGTGTTACTATTAGGTACGAAACTAACTACGGTAACTTGACAGAAGGTGACCAGATTAGATTCAAGCTCCAAAACGCTGTATTTGGGAATCTCCAAAAATGTTGGTTAGTATTTTATGAAGACAACGATGATGGATTAGCTGGTGTAGATACAAATCGTGATGGTAGAGGTGAAGAAAGTCACGATGTAAATGGTGATGGGGACCATGCAGATATGATT
>CAYTOE010000169.1:0-3406 GCA_964439255.1 uncultured Aquificales bacterium | reverse complement strand
ATTAAAAAAAGCTGTAAACATATTTAGGGAGTTTTACTTTTCAAATCCTGCTGTTTATACAGTTCTTTATCCTGGTGTTGATGAACTTTTAAAAAAATTAAAAGAAAAAGGTAAAAAAGTTGCTGTTGTTACAAACAAGTATGAGGATATTTCATGGGAGATCATAAGAAAATTAGAAATAGAAGATTTTATAGATTTTCTTGTGGGGGGTGATACCACAAAAGAAAAAAAACCTTCTCCAGAACCTGTTCTTCATGCTATTAAAAGATTAAAAGGAAACAAAGCTATTATAATTGGGGACAGTGAAACTGATATTATTGCAGGGAAAAAAGCAAATATTGGAACCTGTCTTGTTTTATATGGATTTGGTAAAAAAGATATAGCGTTAGACCACAATCCAGATTTTGTTATAGACACCATCAAAAGAATCATCTTGTAGAATCCCAATTCTTCTCAATCTAACATAAAAACCCTCTCCATTTTTGGTTAGTTGTTGACAACCTTATTTTCAAACCCTACATATAAAAATATACCTAATATGATTTTATATACTGACTATCTAAAATACCATTAAGTATATTCAGGAGGGTATTATGGAAAACAAGCTTGTAATTGTTTTAGGTACTGGAAGCCTTGAAAAGCTCCAGATGGCAGCTATGCTTTCTTCTGTAGTTGCAACATTTGGAACACCTGTCCGGGTTTTGTCACAATGGGCGCCATCCCCCCTTTCAAAAAAGGTTTATCAAAGGAAGAAAGGGCAAAAACTGAAAGTATTGTTGGAGATGCAATTTTAGAAAAAAACGCTCCTTATTTCGTTGACGTTTTTAAACAGGCAAAAGAGATGGGAGATGTAAAACTGTATGCCTGCGGGCTTGCTATGGATGTACTTGGCTGGGAATTGGAAAACTTAGAAGAAGGACTTTTTGATGAAATGGTCGGGATTACAGAGTTTTTAGGTATCGCTGAAGGTGGACAAATAATGGTCATTTAAAAAAAGGAGGTAATGAAATGTCTGAAAATGTAGTAGTAGTTGACGCAAGAGGTTCATTTTGCCCGGGACCTTTAATGGAGCTTATTGCAAAAATAAAATCTGTCCCTGTTGGAACAGAGATTCATGTTTTATCCTCTGACAAAGGCTCTGCGAAGGATATCCCAGCATGGGTAAAAAAAGTAGGTCATGAGTATTTAGGGACAGAAGAAAAAGAAGGTTACTGGGTAATTAAAGTTAAAAAAACCAAGTGAAGGAGGTTTAAAATGGCTACTCACATTGTTATTGCAGGAGGAGGCACAGCAGGCTCAATTATCGCTAACCTGCTTGCAAGGGGTCTCCATGAAGAGATTTCAAGGGGTGAGGTTGTTATTAAAGTTATAGACAAAGAAGAAAAGCATATGTATCAGCCTGCTCTTTTATACGTGGTCTTTGACAGATTTAGAGAAGATGAAATGTTCAAAAATATGAGAGATTTACTGAACCCTTCTGTTATTTTCATTCATGATGAGATAGAAGAGTTTGATTTCAACGGAAATGCTGTCAGGACAAAATCAGGTAAAAAAATAGAGTATGATTACCTTGTGATAGCTACAGGTTCAAATCCGAGGGCAGACCTTATTGAAGGCCTTCAGGAGAATGGAGATATATTCTACACCCTTGATACAGCAAAAAAACTGAGAGAAAAGCTGAGAAAGTTTGAAGGTGGAAAAGTTGTTGTTTCAGTTGCAGCTCCCCATAAATGCCCCGTTGCTCCCCTTGAAATAACATTTATGCTTGATGAGTACTTCAGAAACAAAGGAATAAGGGATAAAGTGGAACTCCATTACACATATCCAATAGGAAGACTTCATGCTTTAGAGCCTGTTGCAAACTGGGCTGTAGGAGCATTTGAAGAAAGAGACATAAAGTATGAAACACTTTTCAACATGGAAAAGGTAGAGCCAGGAGTTGTCCACAGTATGGAAGGTTTTGAAAAAGAGTTTGACCTTCTTATTGCTATACCACCCCACAAAGGAACAGATGCTTTAATGAACTCAGGGGTTCAGGATGGATGGGTTCCAACAGACAAACATCTCTTAAAAGCAGAAGGACATGATAATGTTTATGTCTGCGGAGATACAACAAACCTACCAATATCAAAAGCAGGTTCAACAGCACACTTTGAAGCAGATGTAGTAGCAGAAAACCTGATAGCAGAAATAAAAGAAGGACATCCTGCAAGGGACTACGATGGAAAGGTTATGTGTTTTATCGAAACTGGGTTTAGCTCTGCCACTTATGTATGGTTTAACTACACAACCCCACCAAATCCAGTTCCTCCTTCAAAAATGATTCACTGGTTAAAACTTGGATATAACAGGGTTTACTGGTTAACAGCGAGGGGAATACTATAAGGAGGAATTTAAAATGGCTGAAAACAAAGATTTAAATGTAGCCCTTGAGGTAATGACAAATGCTTTAACAGATGAAATGGTAGAAAGGACAGCCTCAAATTTTGAAAAAGTTGTGGAACTGATAGACAAACTGAATGACCCTGATATGGTAGAAACAATAGATAAATTAGTAAAAAATGCAGAAACATTAAACAAATCAATGGAAAATTTAATAGGGGCTTTAGCTGGAATATCAACAATGCTAAATGCATTTACGGACTCTATGGTTGAAAGATTAGCTTCCACAACCAGCGAAATGGGAGAGCTTTTGGATGAAGTAAATAGGGCAAATGTAAAAGATATGCTCCCCTATGTTTCAAATCTCAATGCTGGAAACAACATGGAAGCTCTTGTAGACCTTGTAAATGCTGTCTCTGTAATGAGAAATGCATTTACAGACTCCATGGTTGAAAGAATAGTTACCCTAATAACGGATATAACTGTAAACCTTGCAAGATTTAGAGTTGAAGAGATAGGAACAGCTGCTTTATCAAGTATTGAAAAAGCTTCAAAAGCAGCGGAAGAAATTCCTCCAAAACCTGGAATGTCAGGACTCTTAAAAGCAATTAGAGACCCAGAAATTCAAAAAGGGCTTATATTTGCACTTTATCTTATAAGAGACCTTTCTCAAGCCCTTACAAAAAAATAGAACAGAACCTAAGAGTCCTGCCCCTCTTTTTTCTATGATTTACTGTGCCTGTATTTCAGGATAGAGTAAAGGACACCTAAATGGGATAAAACACCTATTATAAATAATGTGGCCAAAATAGAAATATCATTGTAGATATAAGAAAAAACTCCTCCTAACATAATTAAAAAAAGTCTGATATCCCTTGTTGCAAAATAAGGTCTCACATTTGTAAGTTTTGATACATAACTGACAAAAACAGTTCCTGTTACAGAAAAAAACAGGGAAATTTTACTTAAAAAAGTATCTGGTAATGAAAGAAAAATAGAAAAAATGATTGCGGTATCCACGTAT
>CAYTOE010000168.1:0-3421 GCA_964439255.1 uncultured Aquificales bacterium | reverse complement strand
AGAAGAATACCTAAGCCGTGTAAACGGCAGAACTTTGAATTTAGCTGTTCAAATACTTAATCCTATAAAGAAAATTAGAATGACCTTAAACTACATAGACACGAAAAATTCAAATAGCTTTAATCTAATAAAAACAAGAACCCAGATAAAAACAGAGTTTTTAAAAAATCCTGCTTATAGATTTTTTGTAAGCTTTAAGGATAAAAATCTGTTCAATCAACTGATCGAAAGAGTAGAAAACAGAGAAAGCTATTACACGGTATCACTCGGTCTTGCCAATCTTATAGCCAATTTTAAATTTGCAGGAGTTTTTGAGGCAAAAGCTTTAAAAAGTGCAGGATATGTAGATTCAGTTATTCTTTCAGAAAATGTTGAAAATATAGAAATAAAAGAAGGAAAAAAGTATTTTAAAGAAAAACTTCCTGTAGATATGAACCCTGATAGAGAAGTTCTGAGCTATAAAGACGTGATAATGGAGCTTAACGGACAGAAGATAGAGGGAAATTTCAAAAACTGTTATGAGGTTGGAGATAAAGTAGTTTCATTTTTGTAGGTTTTGCTTTACAATTTACGATAATAGCACTACATTTAATACTGTTAACCATACTGAAAAGAGGTTTATTTGATGATATTATCAGCTAATGACCTGAAAACAAAAGGAATTTCATTTGTTGAAAAGCTTATAAGAAAATATAATGAAGTCTTTATTACGGTAAGAGGAAAAAAGAAGTTTGTTATTCTTCCGATTGAAGAGTATGAAAAATTAAAAGAAGCAGAGCTTGAAAAAATCATTAGAGAAGCAGAAGAAGACTATAAAAAAGGAAGATACATAAAAGAAACCGCAGAGGAACATTTTAAAAGACTGGGCGTGTAATTGTATTCCCTTATTTTTACTGAAACTTATTTGAAAAGAGAAAAAGAATTCCTAAAGAAACATAAAGATTTAATCCCAAGGTACAAAAAAGTTTTAAAGCTTTTAGAATTAGATCCACATCATCCATCATTAAGACTGCATAAACTAAAAGGAAAGTTCAAGAACAAATATTCTGTTTCTATTACAATGAGTTATAGAATCATTGTCACTTTTGCCGTGGCAGAGAATGAAATCATTCTTATCGATATAGGACATCACGATGAGATTTACTAATTCCAATCTCTTTTCCCATCCGGATAGACTTTTAGAAGAGCACACAAGCAAGGTTGTAGAGTTAGCAAATAGGTTTTATTCCAATCTACCGGTGAATGAGAATACTCTAAGAGATATACTCACAATCACAGCTTTTTCACACGATATAGGAAAATCCACGCAGTTTTTTCAGGAATATATAACAGGCAACAAGAGTTTAAAAAACAAACCGGAAACAAAACACGCACTGCTTGGAGGAATCATAGGAGTTCATCTGACAGATAGATATCTAAAATTTAGAGGAATAGATAATCCTTTTTTGCTCTCTTTGTCTTTTATACTGCCGAGGCGCCATCACTCTAATCTAAAAGATTTTTTAGATGATCTGAGTATAGAAGAGCAGGATATTCAGCTGCTGAATAAACAGATAAAATCCATAGACAAACAAAAACTCCGGATATTTTTAGAAAATGTTGAAGTTTACGACAAAAGTTTGATTGATTTCTCCTTAGAAGATATAGATCTTTATCAGATCAAACAAAACTTAAGAAAAGTAAAAAGGTTTATCAGAAAGCTAAAAGATCAAAAATCCTTAAGCTATTATATAGATACCGTTCTTCTTTTTTCTCTTCTTCTTGATGCAGATAAATCAGATGTCGGCATAAAAACCGGTAAAGATATTCTTTTCAAAGATATCAGTATAAGTCCCGAAATAGTTGATGATTTTGTTAAAAATTTATCTTCTCTGGCTCCTATAAACAAACTCCGAGAAACAGCCTACAAGGAAGTTTCCGGCAAAGATATAGACATAAATCAAAAAATTTACACCCTAACCCTTCCTACAGGGTTAGGCAAAACATTAATATCCTTTAAAACAGCTTTAAAAATAGCTAAAAAAGTAAAAAAAGAAAAAAATCAGGATCTAAAGATCATTTACTGTCTTCCATTTCTTTCAATAATCGAGCAGAATTACAATGTAATTGAAAAAGTTCTAAAAAATGCAGATATCAAGCCAGATTCCTCTATTATTCTGAAACATCATCATTTGACAGGTTTTAGATACACGGAGAAAGAAAATGAGTTTGATTACGATACATCCAGAATTTTGATAGAAGGGTGGAACAGCAAGATAATAACTACAACATTTATTCAGTTTTTTTATTCATTAATTGGAAACAGAAACAAAATGCTCAGAAAATTTCATAAATTTGCAAACTCAATTGTTATTCTTGATGAAATTCAATCAATCCCTCATAAATACTGGCTTCTTCTGAGAGAAGTTCTGACAGAAATGACAGAAAGATTTAATTTTTATCTGATCTTTTCAACCGCAACACAGCCTTTTATTTTAGAAAAAGGAAAATTCTTCGAACTTGCACAGTACAAGCCTTATTTTGAAAAGCTAAATCGATACACTATCAAAATAAACAAAGAAGAGCAGTCTGTTGAAGAGTTTTACAGTTCTTTGAATTTAGTCAGAGAAAAAAGATATTTATTTATAATGAATACAGTCTCTTCTGCAAAAGAATTATACAGTTATCTTAAGAAAGATTTTGAAAACGAGATGATATTTTTATCAACACATATCATACCGAAACACAGATTAGAGAGAATTAAAAAACTAAAATCAAAAGAGAAAAGAATAGCTGTATCTACCCAGCTTGTTGAAGCAGGAGTAGACATAGATTTTGATGTTGTTTATAGAGATTTTGCCCCATTTGACAGCTTGAATCAGTCGGCCGGCAGGTGCAACAGAGAAGGAAAGATTAAAAAAGGAGAGTTTTTTGTTATCCGATTAAAGGACGAAAACGGCAGACACTACTCCTCATACATCTATGACACTGTTTTGTTGTCAATTACAGATGAGATCTTGCAAAAAAGCAGTTATGAAGAGAGAGAAATCTTAGAGCTTGTAGAGAATTACTACTACAAACTCTCCCACAGAAAATCAGACAAAGAATCTATAGATTTATTAGAAATGCTTTACTCTTTGAAGTTCTCAGGAGAAAAGGAGAAAAACCAGATTAAATCCATTCAGGATTTTGTTTTGATAGAGGAAGATATGTACAAAAAAGATGTTTTTATAGAGATTGACGAAGAAGCTAAGGAGGTCTGGAAAGAGTTCTCAAAAATCTGGAAACTACCTGATATTTTTCAGAGGAAACAAGCTTTTGACAGTATAAAGGCAGATTTTTATAAATTTGTAGTGTCTGTCCCAATAAAAGATAACCAGCCTCCAATAGAAAATAATTTTTATTATGTTCCTTATGAGAACTTGAATAATTATTATGATTT
>CAYTOE010000167.1:0-3429 GCA_964439255.1 uncultured Aquificales bacterium | reverse complement strand
GAAGGAAAAAGTATTGAACTTCCAGGAACTGATGAGTTACTAAAAGTTGAAAAAATAAAGGATAATTATGCTCTTGTCAGGATAATTTATAAATCAGGTAAAAAAGAGAAAGCTGAACCAACAAAGATAAAACCCTCATTTAGGATGGATATTTCCTCTGTAGCAACAAATATTTACAGAACTGTCAGAAGTTGTAAAACAGACAAACCTTTGAAAAAAGAAATAGTCCTAAAAAATACAGAAACAAACTGCTGGAATAATAAGGACTACCAGTGTAAAAAAGATAATGTATATTATGATGAGAGATGTGATACACAGATATTTCCTGTTGTAGAATTTGGCTATTACTACACAAAAGGGTGGGGATTTACCATAACTATGCTGTCTCCAGAAGAAAAAACTATAGCTATTACATTTAAAAATGGAAAATAAACTGTTCAGTATAAAAGTGAGAGCTTCTAAAGATGGAAAACATGTATCAGGCTCAGAAAGAATAGTTCCATATAGAAAAATTGATGAAACGATTTTACATCTCTGTAAAAGGGGAGAAAAAAAAGAACCTGACCAGATTGTGTTTAAAATACAGGAAATAAAAGAAGAAATAACCTTTATAGAAAAACCCCTAAAAATAGTAGAACTTAGATTTAACAGCTTCCAGGAAGCAAATAAAAAAGCTGTAGAAATATTAGAAAAAGAGACTGGAATACCAAGAAAAAGAATTATCGAGCTTATTGAACTGGTACATAAAGGCGCTTCACCAGATGGAGAAAATATGAGAGGTGCTATGATTGTAAATCAGACAGGCAAAAGAATAGAATTAGACAGTTACAGAGGCATAAGAACAAGTTATGTTGATTTTTTAGACAGGGAAAGGGCTGTTGAAGAAGCAAAAAAAGCAGGATTTACAGAAAGAACAGTTGATGCCCTTGCACTAACAACAAAGAATATGTTTTACAAGGATATGATAGCAGAGTACTGCATTTCAGATGAACCTGATTACACAACAGGTTATGTTTCAACGAAAGACACTTATTTCAGGTTCAGTCCCTTAAAAGAAAGGAACAACAATAAAGGGGGAAGGATATATTTCGTAAAAAATAAAACAGATATACAGGACTTTTACAGATTTCTCCAGAAAAAACCTGTGATTATAAAAAGATTTTTTTAAACATGTTGTTATAATATATTGCCTTTTGAGAGTTGAAATTTATCTCAAAATAAATAGTTTTAAACATCAAAAACAAAATGTGTGGGGAATAAATGGCAACCAAAGAGAAAAAGAAGAAAGTTGTAATAGTTGAATCACCTAAAAAAGCAAGGGAAATCCAGAAATTTTTAGGTAAAGATTTTACGGTAAAAGCAACGGTAGGTCATTTTAAAGACCTTCCTGAAAAAGAGATGGGTGTTGATTTAAAAACTTTTGAACCTTCATTTGTAATAAAATCATCAAACCATAAGAAAATGCTTTCAGAGATAAAAAAGTTGGCCAAAGATTCTGAAATATACATAGCAACAGACCCTGATAGAGAAGGTTATGCCATAGGATACTTTATGTATCAGGAACTAAAAAAGAAAGCAAAAGAGATAAAAAGAGCGGAGTTCCACGAAATAACAGAAAAACATATAAAAGAAGTAATAAAAAAAGCTCCTGAATTTGAAAAAACAAATTTCGGGCTCTTTGAGGCATTTTTAGGAAGAAGGGTTGGAGACAGGATAGTTGGTTATACACTCTCACCTATCGCTTCAAAAGAGATAGGAGGAAGGTTTTCAGTAGGTAGGGTTCAATCTCCTGCTGTAAGGCTTATTGTAGAAAGAGAAAGAGAAATACAAAACTTTAAACCTACCCCTTACTATGTACTTACAGTCTCTTTAAAAAAAGATGAAATTGTATTTAATGCATTTTATGAAAAGCAGAGAATTGAAAAAAAAGAAGAAGCTGAAAAAATATTTGAAGACATAAAAGAAGAGAAAAAAGCAAAAGTATTAGAAATAAAGAAAAAGCAGGTAAAACAAAATCCAAAACCACCATTTACAACATCAACACTTCAACAAACCGCAAGCTCACAGCTTAAATTTTCTCCAGAAAAAACAATGATGATAGCTCAGGATTTATTTGAAAATGGTCTTATCACTTATCACAGAACAGACAGTGTAAGGATTTCTGATGAAGCTATAAAGAAAATAAGAAAGTTTATAAAAGAGTTCTTTGGAAATGAGTATCTACCATCAAAAATAAGAAAATACAAATCAAAAAATACTCAGGCTGATGCCCACGAAGCTATAAGAATAACAAACTTTGTAAACCTTGAAGAACAGGAAAAACTGATAAAAGAAAAAGGTTTAACAGAAGACCACTTTAAACTTCTCAAGCTTATTTACCAGAGAACAATAGCAAGTCAGATGAAAGAAGCTGTATATGACAGAACAACAGCTGTATTTGATATAAAAGGATACAGATTTAAAACGACCGGTTCTGTACTGACATTTGATGGTTATAAAAGACTTTACAACATAGAAGATAAAGAAGAAGCTCAGAAATTACCGCTTTTAAAAAAAGGTGAGATTTTAGAAAAGGTTGAGCAAAACTTAGAAGAAAAATTCACAAAACCACCTGGAAGATATACTGAAGGTTCACTTGTAAGAAAACTTGAAGAGCTTGGAATAGGAAGACCTTCAACATACGCAACAATAATAAAAACAATAAAAGACAGAGGTTATGTTGTAAAAGAAGGAGGTTCATTAAGACCAACTGAAGAAGCATACCATCTTATTGATTATCTAAACTCAAAGTACAACTGGGTTATAGACTACGATTTTACAAGAAGGATGGAAGAGTTTTTAGATGCTGTTGAAGAAAGAAAGAAAAACTGGAAAGAGTTTGTTAAACAGCTGTATCAAAAATCTATAGAAGGAGCTTCTTCAATTGTAAGTAAAAAAATGAAAGATTACGCCCTTGACCTTGCCAAAAAACACGGCATTGATATTTCAGATATACTTGAAGACCCAAAAAAACTTAAAGAGTTCATAGATAAATACAGAGACACAAAGCCAACAGAAAAACAGATAGCATACGCAAAATCCCTATCTGAAAAAACAGGGATAGAACTTCCAGAAGAAGTTTTAAAAGATAAAGACAAAATTAAAAAATGGATAAACAAGGCAAAAAAAGAAGCCATGAAAAGCTATAAATTATCTGAAAAACAAAAGGCTATTCTTGTAAAAAATGGGAAAGAAGATTTAATAGACAAACCAGAAAAAGCCTTAAAATGGCTGGATTCTTATTTCAAGAAGATGAAAAGAAGAAAAAAATAAAAAAGGCGGGCTTTTTGCCCGCAGAATATGGAGGGGGGAGGGGGAGTCGCTAACCATGAGTATTCACAAAATATTCTAAAACCTCAGATAAAAAATGACTTATCTCATAAGAATACA
>CAYTOE010000166.1:0-3441 GCA_964439255.1 uncultured Aquificales bacterium | reverse complement strand
TCTTTTTCAGGTATTTCAGCAACAAGAGCTTCAGCTGTGAGCATTGTTCCTGCTACAGATGCAGCATTTTGTATAGCTGTTCTCACAACTTTAGTTGGGTCTATGATTCCAGCTTCAAGCATATCTACATATTCGCCAGTTGCAGCATTGAATCCGTAGTTCTGGTTGTCAGAAGCTTTTACTTTTTCTATTACCACTGAACCTTCATATCCAGCGTTTGCTGCTATTTGTTTTAATGGAACTTCACACGCTTTTCTTACAATGTCAATTCCCCATTTTTTGTCTGGGTTTTCTTCTTTGATATCGCAGAGTGCTTTTGAAGCTCTTAAAAGTGCCACTCCACCACCAGCTACAATTCCTTCTTCCACAGCAGCTTTTGTAGCATGAACAGCGTCATCAACTCTGTCTTTTTTCTCTTTCATTTCAGCTTCAGTAGCAGCTCCAACTTTGATTATAGCAACTCCACCTGAGAGTTTAGCAAGTCTTTCCTGTAGTTTTTCTTTATCATATTCAGATGTTGTTGTTTCAATTTGAGCTTTTATTTGTTCGATTCTTGCTTTTATGTCTTCTGGGTTTCCTTTTCCACCAACAATTGTTGTGTTGTCTTTGTCAACAACTACTTTGTCAGCCTGTCCAAGCATATCAAGGTCAACATTTTCAAGTTTAATTCCAAGGTCTTCAGTTATAGCCTGTCCACCTGTTAGGATAGCAATATCCTGAAGCATTGCTTTTCTTCTTTCTCCAAATCCTGGAGCTTTAACAGCACAAACCTTTAGAACTCCTTTTATGTTGTTTACAACGAGTGTTGCAAGAGCTTCTCCTTCAACATCTTCAGCGATTATGAGGAGTGGTCTGTTTGTTTGAACTACTTTTTCAAGAACTGGTAAAAGTTCTCTTATGTTTGATACTTTTTTCTCATATATGAGAATGTATGGATTTTCTAAAACGGCTTCCATTTTTTCTGGGTTTGTTACAAAGTATGGAGATAAATATCCTCTGTCAAACTGCATACCTTCTGTTGTTTCAAGAACAGTTTCAGCTCCTTTTGCCTCTTCAACAGTGATTACTCCATCTTTTCCAACTTTTTCCATAGCATCAGCTATGATTTTTCCTATTTCTGGATCGTTGTTAGCAGATATTGTTGCAACCTGCTCTATTTCTGTTCTTCCGCTTACCTCTTTTGACATTTTTTTGAGCTCATCAACAACAACTTTAACAGCTTCATCAATTCCTCTTTTTACATATACAGGATTTGCTCCTGAAGCTATTGCTTTTAGTCCTTCTGTGTATATAGCCTGAGTTAGGATTGTTGCTGTTGTTGTACCATCTCCAGCAACATCAGCTGTTTTTGAAGCAACTTCTTTAACAAGCTGAGCTGCCATATTTTCTAATGGATCTTTGAGTTCTATTTCTTTAGCAACAGAAACTCCGTCTTTTGTTACATTTGGAGAACCCCATTTTTTCTCTAAAATTACTTCTCTTCCTCTTGGACCAAGGGTTACTTTTACAGCGTTTGCTAATTTATCAACACCTGCTTTTAGTTTTGCCCTTGCTTCCTCTCCGTAAATAATCATCTTTCCTGCCATCTATGTCACCTCCTTTTATTTTTTTCTTTTAGCTTATGATTGCGAGGATATCATCTTCTCTAAGGATAATAACCTCTTCACCATCAACTACAAACTCATTTCCAGCATATTTGCTGTAAACAACTTTGTCTCCAACTTTAACTTTTAATGGAACTATTTGACCATTTTCTAAGAGTCTTCCCTCTCCAACAGCTATTACTTCACCTTCAGAAGGTTTTTCTTTTGCTGTGTCTGGGATTATGATTCCTGAAGGAGTTTTTTCTTCTTTTTCTTCAGCTGGTTTTACAACAACTCTATCGTAGAGTGGTTTTATTTTTGTCATCGCTTGAACCTCCTTTGTATTAGCCATCCTTTTTACCTCCTGATTTTTTTATTTCTATTAAACATTATATTCATGATTTTGAAAAAATGCAAGAGTTTTACATATAAAATATGCTTGCCTTAGACTAAGATTTTACAGACAAAATAAACATCATCTTCTGTATAAGCTGATTTTCAAACTTAAGTCGTTGATTTTATGTTTTATTTTTAAGGATATTGCAACAATATCTCTATATATTATAATATTACAATCATGATATTCTAATATTGTAAAAAGGGTGATACAGATGGATTATGAAGTTATTGACAATGAAAAATGGCAGGATGAAGAGTTTTTAGAAGAAAATGCTGACCTTTTAAAAGCCCTTGCTCATCCAAGCAGGCTTAAAATTATTGGTTTTCTAAGCAGCGGAAAAAAATGTGTAAAACACATCTGGGAAGCTTTGGATCTTCCCCAACCTAATGTATCTCAGCACTTGTCTGTATTACGTAATAAAGGTATACTAGGGTATAAAAGGGAAGGTTCAATCGTTTGTTATTACATCAAAAACAAAAAAGCCTTGGAAATATACAAGTTATTATTAAAGGAGGATTAAAAGTATGGCTGGAAAAGTATGTATAGTGAATGAACAGAACTGGGAACAAGAAGTATTGAATTCTGATATTCCTGTTCTTGTTGATTTCTGGGCACCTTGGTGCGGACCTTGTAGATTAATAGCTCCTATTATAGAAGAGTTAGCAGAGGAGTTAGAAGGAAAGGCAAAAATATGCAAGCTCAACACAGATGAGAATCCAAATATAGCGATGAAATACGGAATAAGAGCTATACCTACAATCATGGTGTTCAAAAATGGACAGGTTATAGATACAAAAGTTGGTGTTCAACCTAAAGAAGTTCTTAAAAGCCTTCTTGTTTAAGGTGTAAAATTGGGCGTTGATATACATCCAACAGCTATTGTTTCACCAAAAGCAAAATTAGGGGTCAATGTTAAAGTAGGCCCCTTTTCTATTATAGAAGATGAAGTAGAGATAGGAGATAACACAGAAATCTCTTCAAATGTTAAGATAAAGAACTTTACAACAATAGGTTCAAACTGTCATATATTTGAGGGTTCCATTATAGGAAACATTCCACAGCATCTTGGATTTAAAGGTGAAAAAAGTTATGTTCAGATTGGAGATAATGTCGTTATAAGAGAGTACTGCACAATCCACAGAGGAACATCTTTTGATGACGGTATAACAAGAATAGAAAAAAATAGTTATCTGATGGCATACGTTCATATAGCCCATGACTGTAAAGTTGGGCATGATACTATATTAGCCAACGCTGTTACACTGGCCGGGCACGTGAGAATCGGGAACTACGTATTTATTGGAGGATTAACACCTATTCATCAATTTTGTAGAGTAGGTGACTATGCTATGGTCGGCGGTGCTTCAGCTGTAGATAAAGATGTCCCACCATTTACAAGAGCCTCAAAAAACCATGTCCTTTTATACGGTTTAAATCTTGTAGGTTTAAGAAGAAGAG
>CAYTOE010000165.1:0-3461 GCA_964439255.1 uncultured Aquificales bacterium | reverse complement strand
CCCATTTCTAAAGAAATGGGCTTTCTGGCAAATTTTCTGTAAAGAAGAAAAACATAAAAATCTTTTTGGAAAAATAAAAATTGAAAAAATAGAACAAAAATTAAAGGAATATTTAGAAGAAAATATAGAATTTTTTCAAGAATTGGAAAAAGAACCAAATTTGCTTATAAGCAATTCACACCTTAATAAAATGAAATTCATAAACTGTGATTTTTCAAAGGCAGATTATATAGAACTAAAAGACAGTTCGCTTACTCAAATTGAGCTTATAAATACTCATTGGGGAACAATTTCAGAAAAAAGGATATGCAAAGAGTTATTTGAAAAATACCCTAACAAAGCTCGAGATATTTACAGGCAACTTAAATTTACACTGGATAATCAAAAAGACCATATCACTGCCAATGAATTTTATTCTCTTGAAATGAAAGCTTACGAAAGATATTTAAAAACTCAAGGTTGGAATAAAGAAAATTGGCAAGAAAGACTTGTCTTTACAATTCACAAATGGGCTTCTAATTTTGGTCAAAGCTGGCTTAAACCATTAGGATGGATACTTATTTTAACTGTTTTAGTTTCTTCATATTTTTACTTAGATTTAGAAGATATAAAAAACCTATATAATGAACATTATTCATTTAAAGTCAGCATAAAAGAAATTAGCAATGGGATTGAAAACTTTTTTAAAACATTAAACATATTTAAAATTTTTAAAAATGATGGATGTATGAAAGAAGTTCCTTTCTATCATACAATAACATCTTTATATGCAATACTATTAGCCTTTCTAACTTATCAATTTATTGTAGCCGTTCGCAGAAGAGTAAAAAGATGACCTAAAGTTGTTGGAACAATAAAAAAACTATAAAATTATAAATTCCATTCTTAGCTTTACAATACTGAAGGGAGCTTTTGAGATGAACATTCTGGAAAAAATTGTTGAAACGAAAAAAGTAGAACTTTTGGACTACACCCCTGATTATATAGATTTTTTAGAAAAGAAAATAGTTGAAAGAGAAGAACCTGCAAAAGATTTCAAAAAAGCTTTAAAAAAAGAAGGGATAAACATCATAGCTGAAGTTAAAAAAGCTTCTCCATCAAAAGGAATTATAAGGGAAGACTTTGACCCTGTTAAGATAGCAAAAATATATGAAGAGAACGGAGCCTCTGCTGTATCTGTTCTTACAGATAAAAAATACTTTCAGGGAGACATCCTTTACATAGAAAAGATAAGAAAAGCTGGCGTTAATCTGCCTCTTTTAAGGAAGGATTTTATTATAGATAAAAAGCAGATTTTAGAAGCATTTGCCTATGGTGCAGACACTTTCCTTTTAATAGCAAGGATACTAACTGTTGATGAGTTGAAAGAACTTATAGAATATGGTAGAGAGTTTGGAATGGAGCCTCTTGTAGAAATCCATTGTGAGGAAGAAGGACTGAAATCCTTAGCTGCAGGAGCAAGCATAATAGGTATAAACAACAGGAATCTTGAGACATTTGAAGTAGATATAAACCTTTCTAAAGAACTTGCTCCAAAGCTAAAAGAGTTAGGTGCAGAGGTCGTGGTGGCAGAAAGTGGACTTTCTTCAAAGGAGCAGCTTTTAGAGTTAAAAGATTATCAGGTGGATGCCTTTCTTATAGGTGAATCTCTTATGAGAGAAAATGATATAGCAAAAAAACTCAGGTCTTTTTTAGACTAATAAAGGGGTTAAAATGGTAGAAGCATTTATTGTTTCAATAATTATACTTATAACAGGGAGTTTTTCCTTCTGGTATGCATCAAAACTTGCCCTTTTTAAATGGACATCTTTCAAACACTCTTTTTTGATAACACTTATAGCTTATGTTTCAATAGGGGCGATAAAAACATTAATGCAGATTTCAGGTGTGTATAAACCCCAGCTTGTTTGGATTCCTATTATTACAGGTTTATTTGTACAGATTATTCTTGCAAAAGTTATTTTTCAGCAAAACTGGTTTAAGACTGTTATTGCTGTGATAACAGGTGTTGTAGTTACAGCTATAATAGTTATCCCAATGTTTGTTGTTGCAGGTGGTGTTTTTACGTACGTAGGCGGGAATTATAAACATTAAATTTGAGTCAATTATTGTCAAATTTTCTTTTTTGCATATTTTAAAGGCAGGAAAAAAACAGTTAAGAGGGCATGGTAGGATGATATTGGATACATTAAAAGAAAAGTATGAAGAACTTTCAAATAAGTTTGAAAATATTAAAAATATCTTAAAGCCTGAAATTTTTGAAGAAGAGCTTAAAAAATTAGATGAAGAGATGGGAAAACCCGATTTCTGGAATGACCAGAAAAGAGCCCAGGAAATATCAACAAAAAGAACAGCGATAGCTAACAAACTTCAGGAAATTAAAGATGTAGAAAAGAAACTTTCTGATATTTATGAATATTTAGAACTACTTGAAATAGAGTACGATGAAGATACTGAAAAAGAGTTAGAAAAGGAGATTCAGAATATAGAAAAGGAGATAAACAGGCTTGAAACTGCAAGCCTTCTTTCTGAGGAGTATGACCAGAAAAACGCAATTGTAACACTTCAGGCAGGTTCTGGAGGTGTTGAAGCCTGTGATTGGACAGAAATGCTTTTAAGAATGTACCTGAGATGGGCTGAAAAAAGAGGATTTCAGATAGAGATGATTGACTATCAGCAAGATGATGTCGCAGGTATTAAAAGTGCAACATTTATAGTGAAAGGGCCTTTTGCTTACGGTTATCTGAAAGGAGAACAGGGTGTTCACAGACTTGTAAGGATATCTCCTTTTGATGCAAATAAAAGAAGACATACATCTTTTTCTGCTGTTTCTGTAATCCCAGAAATAGGGGATGAGGTAAAAATTGAGATAAAGGATGAAGATTTAAGAATAGATACATTCAGAGCTTCAGGTGCAGGAGGACAGCACGTTAATACAACAGATTCAGCTGTTAGGATAGTTCACCTGCCTACAGGAATTACCGTTTCATGCCAGAGTGAAAGGTCTCAGATACAAAACAGAGCAAAGGCCATGCAGATGTTAAAGGCAAAGCTTTACCAGTATGAGCTTGAAAAACAAAAAGAAAAACAGAAAGAATTGGAAGGGGAGAAAAAGGATATAACATGGGGTAGCCAAATAAGGTCTTATGTATTTCAACCTTATCAGATGGTTAAAGACCTCAGAACAGGTTATGAAACAGGAAATATAGAAGCTGTTATGGATGGTGAGTTAGACGGTTTTATTGAAAGTTATCTAAAGTGGAAAGCTTCCCAAAACCAACAAAACTAACATCTTTGGAAAATAATTCCGAAGAGAATTAATAAACTTATTTTAGAAGGTACAAATATGTCTAAGGCTTATATAGACAGGATAAATGTTTATGGTTTTAAATCTTATGGCGCAAGAAAACTTTCAATCCCCATAGGGGAAGGTTTCGTAGGAATTGTAGGTCCTAACGGTT
>CAYTOE010000164.1:0-3461 GCA_964439255.1 uncultured Aquificales bacterium | reverse complement strand
ACCTACGTAAGGATGTTCCTTTTTAAACTCTTTACTGTTTAAAGCCCTTTCAAGCTCATAAACAATAGTTTCAATATCATCAAATGGAGCGTATCCTGTACCAAAAGAAGTATCATTGGCTAAAGGAATTTCTCCTTTTAACTGGAATCTTTCAAAAAGCTCAACAAGGTCTTTACTACCTGGTTTTAGTTTAGGGATAATTATTATATGGTTTGATATATCCATATTTGGGATATTTTCCCTTAACCATTTATGGGCTGTCTCTATAGCAATTTCCTCAACAGGAAGTCTTTTCCCGTTCAGCTCGTTTATAGCCCTACCTGTAAGATAAACCTCTATTGGAGATATAATCTCTCCACCTTTAAACCTTGGCTCAGCTATACCACCTATTAAAAGAGCTTTATCAACGTTATGGTGCATAATAGCACCGCATTCTTCTCTGTACAGTTCAGATAAAGCTATAGATAACTCTTCTGCTAAAGCATCACAGATTGTATCTGGATGTCCTGTACCTTTCCTTTCAACAATCTCGACAGGTTGTTCAGATACTTTTGGAAAATCAAGTGTCCCAATGGAAATATTTGCCACTTTCTTCCCTCCATTTGTTATTGGTAAAATTAACAGAAAAAAAGAATAATATATTTCCTAAGTATTTACAATATTCATTCTTTTTTATATAATACATATCTTGATTTTTCAGTAAGCTTGAGATAAATTATTACTCTCAAAATTGATAGGAGGATTTTATGGCTCACACACGTTCGGCAAGAAAAAGAATTAGACAGGCTGCAAAAAGAAGAGAGTTAAACAGATACCACATTTCAAGAATGAAAACAGCTATTAAAAGAATAAGAGAAGCTTTATCTAAAAAAGATATTGAAACGGCAGAAAAACTCCTGCCTTTAGCACAGAAGCTAGCGTACAGAGCAGCTGCCAAAGGTGCTATACATAAAAATGAAGCTGCAAGAAGAGTTTCAAGAATAGCTAAGAAGATTAACGAAGCTAAAGCTCAACTTAGCGCATAAATAAAATCTAAGTGGCGGTGTAGCTCAGCTGGTTAGAGCACGCGGCTCATATCCGCGGAGTCGCAGGTTCGAGTCCTGCCACCGCCACCATTAAAATCTTGGTTGAAAAAAAATTTTTAAAAGCCGTAAAAGAGTTTAAACTTATAAAAAAAGGTGAATCTATACTTGTAGCATTCTCTGGTGGTATAGATTCAACCGTCTTGACCTATCTACTACTCAAGTTAAAATCTTACCTTGGAATAAAAGAAATCATTTTAGCCCATCTTAACCATCTGTTAAGGGGAAAAGATTCTGATTTAGACGAGGCTTTTTCTATAGAGTTTGCAAAAAAATACAACCTGAGAATATACACGAAAAAGGTAAATATAAAAGAGCTATCTAA
The DNA here is from genome assembly GCA_964439255.1 of uncultured Aquificales bacterium. Lineage (GTDB taxonomy): Bacteria > Aquificota > Aquificia > Aquificales > Hydrogenothermaceae > JAADDV01. The sequence goes on along the minus strand of CAYTOE010000164.1, from coordinate 2,054 downwards.
AAAAAGAAAAAAATCCATAGAAGAAGTAGCAAGAGAGGAAAGGTACAGATTTTTTAATGAGGTTATAGAAAAAGAAAATTTAGATAAATTGGCAACAGGTCACCATCTCTCCGATTTATCAGAAACAATGTTACTGTGGTTTATCCAGGGTAATAAAAAAGGTATAAAAGGTTTTAAACCAAAGGAAAAATTCATAATAAGACCTCTTTTTCTTATTACAAAAGATGAAATAGAAAAATACGCAGAAGAAAACAGTATCCAGTACAGAGTTGATATTACAAACTTTCAGACAGAATTTCTCAGAAACAAAATAAGACACAATATCATACCTGAAATAAAGAAGATAAACCCTTCATTTGAAAACTCCCTTCTCACAATGTCTTTTTTTATAAACTGGGATGATGAGTTTTTAGAAAACGAAGCAAACAGAATTTCACTGAAATTTCCTGAAAGAAAAATAGAATTGGAAACATTAAGAAATCTCCCTGAGGCTTTACTTTACAGAATTTTGAGGAACTGGGTTTACAAACATACAGACATTTATCCTTCTTACAGACAACTTTATGAAATAGTTAAGATTATAAAAGAGACAGAAGGGTACAGGGAGTACAACATAGGTGGTAAGTATTTACTTACTAAAAATCATAAAAAAGTCTGTATAAAAAGGTATAATAAAGATAAAACGGAGTTTTTATACAGAATAAAAATTGGAGATACAGTTTTTATAAAGGAGGCAAATCTGAAGATTAAAGCATTCAGATATAATGAAATTTCTTCCAAAAAGCTTATATTTAATGATAAAACGTTTGTTTGTTTTGATTTACCAGATAATCCGATGTTTGAAATCAGGAATAGGAAAGAAGGAGATAGATTTTTACCCTTTGGTAAAAGAACAGAAAAAAAACTCAAAGATGTAATGATAGACCTTAAGATATCAAAAGATATGAGGGATACCATACCCCTCTTGGTTTATAGGAATAAAATATTGTGGATTGTTGGATATAAAAGGTCAGGATATTTTCCTGTAAAAGAAGACTCAAAAAACATTGTATGTTTTAAATTAGAGGAGGTGTAAACGTGCAATTCTCAAAAAGCCTTTTAATATGGTTCCTTATAGGGGCTTTAATGATATTAGCTTTCAACATGTTTGGGACACGTGAATTTGTAGATAACAAAGTATCCTTTACTGAATTTATAAATATGGTCAATGAAAATAAAGTAAAAGAAGCTGTTATAAAAGGTGAAGAGATAACCGCAATAACAGAGAATGGAAAAAGGGTTGAAACAGTTGTCCCAGAAGGTTACACAAAAATTTACGATATACTGGCTGAAAATGGTGTAAAAATAAAAGTTATACCAACTGAAAAAAGTAGCTGGTTCACAACTTTACTTATATCATGGCTTCCTATACTCCTATTTATAGGTTTATGGATATTTATGATGAGACAGATGTCAGGAGGAACGAACAGAGCCTTTTCCTTTGCTAAATCAAAAGCTAAAGTTTATTTAGAAGAAAAACCTAATGTTAAGTTGGATGATGTTGCTGGAATGGATGAGGTAAAAGAAGAGGTAAAAGAGATAATTGATTATCTAAAAGACCCTCAGAGATTCCAGAGGTTAGGTGGTAGAGCTCCAAAAGGGGTTCTACTTTACGGTGATCCAGGTGTTGGTAAAACCCTTTTAGCAAAAGCTATAGCTGGAGAGGCAAGCGTTCCATTTATATCTATATCAGGTTCAGATTTTGTTGAAATGTTTGTTGGTGTTGGTGCAGCAAGAGTTAGAGACCTATTTGAAACAGCAAAAAAACATGCTCCATGTCTTGTATTTATAGATGAAATAGATGCTGTTGGTAGAGCAAGAAGTGGTGTTGGAATTGGTGGTGGACATGACGAGAGGGAACAGACATTAAACCAGCTTTTAGTTGAGCTTGATGGTTTTGAATCTGGAGAAGGTATTATTGTTATTGCTGCAACAAACAGACCGGATATTCTTGATCCAGCTCTTTTAAGACCTGGAAGATTTGACAGACAGATTTCTGTTCCTAAACCTGATGT
>CAYTOE010000163.1:0-3467 GCA_964439255.1 uncultured Aquificales bacterium | reverse complement strand
GCCAGCTGGGGCATGCTCGCATCTGAAAAAGGCGGAATACAAATACCCCAGCCCAAAGTGTAATTAGTTTTTTACACTTTGGTTTACCAGGTGTCAAGTATAAATATGTGCTTGATGCCATAGCTGAGTTTGAAAAAGCTTTGATAACACCAAACAGTAAATTTGATAAATATCTGAGATGTAAGGAGCAGGGAAAAGATAACTGCAAAAATATACTCACCAAAAAAGAATTAGAAGGATATATAACTTTTAAGAAAATAGGATGTATATCATGCCACAACGGCGTTAATATTGGTGGAAACTCTTTTCAAAAATTAGGTGTTATATACCCTTACAAATGGAAACCTGATTATCCAGATAGGTACCAGATAACAAAAAAAGAGGAAGATAAAAATGTGTATAGGGTTCCAAGTTTAAGAAATATAGCCTGTACATACCCATATTTTCATGATGGAAGTGTAAAAACGTTAAAAGAAGCCCTAAAAAAGATGTCTTACCATAATTTGGGATTTGAGCTTTCAGATGAAGAAATAGAGAATATAGAGGCTTTCTTAAAAACATTAACAGGGGAGCTTCCGGAAATAATAAGGAAAGATTATGAAGATACTAAAAAATAAAAAGATTTTTATAGTTGTTATTTTAGCTGTTGCATCAGTTTTAGGGCTTACTTATTTTAATGTTTTCACAAAAAGTTATTTTGTAAAATCAGAGGAAATTCTCAGTACATTTAAAGATATTGAATCTTTAGAATCAAGCCTCGATGTTGAAATCATTAAAAGTAATTTTTTTCTTTACTACGATTATGACAACATATACAGAAAAATAAATACTATTAAAGAAAAACTGAAGTTTCTTGAAAATGGTCATTTAAAAGGTAAAAACCATAAAAAAACTTACAAATATCTTCAACAGTACAAAGCCTATATTCTTAACAAAGAAAGGAAAATAATAGCTTTTGAAACTATAAACTCCATGATGAAAAACTCGATTATATACATACCAAGTCTGATTTTTAGATACATAAATGACCCACAGATTGAATTTTATAATCCAGATTACGACTTAAAACTAACAAGGATTCTATCTGCCCTTTTTATACTGAGAAACAGTTTCGATAAAGATTTTTTAGATACTTTAAAAGAAACTGTTAAATCTCTAAACAATGCAGATATTCCTCAAAATTCAGAAAACTTCCATAAAGTTCTCCTTGCACACTTAAATATATACATAAAGAACTATCCTAAGTATGATTCACTTATTAACTCTTTGATAAATGATAAAAAAGGTTATAGTTATCTGATAAAGGCTGAAAAATCATTTTTAGAGGAAACAAAAGATGAGACAAAAGTAATTTCACTATTTTCACTTGCATCAACATCAATTTTCCTCATAGTTTTAGGATATGTGGCTTTTCTTTTCATATCACTTGATAAGAAGAATTTTCAGCTTATAAAACTTGCAAAAAGGCTGGAAAAATCCCTTGAAACTGATGATATAACAGGATTACCTAATAGAAGAGCCTTCAACATAGATGCTGTTAAATTCAGAAATCCAACTTTTATTCTAATAAATATAGATGGCTTCAAAAACATAAATGATTTTTATGGAACAAGAGCTGGAGATTTTATACTTAAAGAGTTTGGACAGTACATAAAAAAATTGATAAAAGATATGGGTTTCAAAGATGCTAAGGTTTATAGATTAGGAGCTGATGATTTTGGAATTTTGTATGAAAACAGGAAAAAAGAGACGGTTCCCCTTGTAAAAAAATTAATAAACCGTATTGAAAATAAGGTTTTTTCTTATAAAAACCTGGAAATAACCCTGAGTGTGTCTATAGGTATAACTTTTGAACCTCCTCTTCTTGAAAAGGCAGATATGGTTTTGAAACAGGTAAAAAACAGAAGAGAAAAGTACCTTGTTTATTCTAAAAAATACGATAAAAGTGTAGAGATATTAAAGAATCTAAATATCCTTGAAATAATTAAAAAGGCATTGAAGGAAGATAAAATAGTGCCTTTCTATCAGCCAATAGTTGATAATTTAACTGGGGAAACTGTTAGATACGAAGTACTTGCAAGACTTGAAACAAATGCAGGAGATTATATGTCTCCGGGAATATTTTTACCTGTAGCAAAAGAGTCTAAATACTACAGGGATATAACAAAAGTAATCATGGCAAAAGCTATAGAAACGATAAGGAAAGAGGATGTAAATCTATCTATAAACTTTTCTATTGAAGATATATTAGATGAAGAGGTTGGAGTATTCTTTTTTGAGCTTTTAAAAAAGAATAAAGATATAGCTCATAGAATAACAGTTGAGCTCCTTGAAAGTGAAAGTATTCAGAACTACAGTGAAATACAGAAATTTGTTGACAGGATAAAGATGTTTGGGATTAAGCTTGCTATTGATGATTTTGGTTCAGGTTACTCAAACTTTTCCCATGTTATCAATCTAAAACCTGATTTTATAAAGATAGATGGTTCTTTAATAAAAGATATACATGAAAATCCCTATTCCCAGATTATTGTAAGCACGATAGTTGATTTTTCTAAAAAATTAGGAATAAAAACAATAGCAGAATATGTATCTTCTCCAGAGATTTATAACATTGTAAAAAATATGGGAATTGATTATTCACAAGGATTCTATGTTGGAAAACCTGTAAAATATGTAAGGAAGTATGGAAATATTTCTCTTACAAACTAAATTTTTACAAAAACTTTAGAGGTAAGATTCCTTGAAATTTGTAAAGTTTAACCAGTACTTAAAAGAAAAATACGGTGGTAGGATTCAAAAAATAGCTATAGACGCTGGTTTTACGTGTCCAAACAGAGATGGTTCAAAAGCTTCTGGAGGATGCACATTCTGTAATAATGTCTCTTTCAGTCCTTATGCGATGACAAAACAGACTGTTGAAGAGCAGATAGAAAAAGCTATGAAATTTTATAAAAGTAGGTTCAAAAATATAAAAGGATTTTTAGCGTATTTTCAGGCTTTCACAAACACCTATGCACCTGTTGAGAAACTGAAAGAGATATACGATAAGGCTATGGAATACGAAGAGATAATTGGAATGTCTATAGGAACAAGACCTGATACTGTACCTGAAGAGGTGTTAGACCTTATCTCAACATACACAGTAAGAAAACCTGAAATCTGGGTAGAGTACGGACTTCAAACAGCTAACCCAAAAACTTTAAGAAATATAAACAGAGCCCATGGAGTTGCTGAATTTGTGGATGCGGTTTTAAGAACAAAAAAGAGAGCAGGAATAAAAATCTGTGCCCATGTGATAATAGGTCTCCCAGGTGATGAGTATGAAGACTATATAGAAACTGCTAAGCTTATAGCGGCTCTTCCTATAGATGGAATAAAAATCCATCCACTGCATATAGTAAAACATACAGTTATGGAAAAACAGTACGAAAGAGGTGAGATAAAGATTTTATCCCTTGAGGAGT
>CAYTOE010000162.1:0-3538 GCA_964439255.1 uncultured Aquificales bacterium | reverse complement strand
TCTAAATATTTTTCAGAGTTTTTAAGAAAGAAATTTTTTTGTCTTTAAAAAACTTGCCAATCCTGACGCAAATTTTATTATTATTTATTAGATGATAATACATTATAAATATATTAATAAATAAATATGAAGGGGGTTAGGAGGCTATGGGAAAAGGTTTAGCTGAACTTTTCGCTGTAGTTGTAACTGTTGCTGGTCTTCTTGCTTTTTCTATGGAAGAGTACAAAAACAGGGTTAAGGAAACAGAAGTTGTAGAGATTAAAAGGGAACTTCACCAATGCGCCAAAACTTTAGCCGCAGAAAACGCCATAAGCAGTAGAAAAGAAGCCGTTTGTGATGTCTCCGTTTCTGACGATAACTGTACGCTGATTTACAATGAAAAAACAGGTTCTTTTTTTATAAAAAGTGGTGCCTGTCTTTTCCAAACCAAAAAAAATAGCCTTGTGGAATGCCAGCAGAAAAAAGGTGTATTTAACTGCAAGATAATAGAAAATAAAATGACAAAAAGTTAGAAAATAAACCTTCTCCATAATAAAATTAAAAGATACTTAAATTTTTATGGAGAAGGTCTTTGCTTACATGGAAAGATATATTTAACGATATAAAAAAATACAAAAAAGAGCTTATATTAGGACATATTGTTGCTTTTTTTGCAACATTAGCCAGTATTCCAACACCTTTATTCTTACCTATGCTTGTAGATGAAGTTTTATTAAATAAACCAGGTGTTTTTGTCCATACATTTGACAGTATATTTGGAAAAGGAAATCCTGTTCTATATACTCTTGCAGCTTTGATAATAGTTCTAATTCTCAGGTCTTTATTCTTTATTTTTAATGCTATTACAGCAAAGGTTTTCACTGGCATATCAAAAGACATAACATTCAAAATAAGAGAGAATCTTTTAAATCATCTTAAAGATGTATCTATGGCTGAGTTTGAAACTGTTGGAAGTGGAGCTATAGCCTCAAAACTTATAACAGATGTTAATACTATCGATGATTTCATAGGTAAAACCATAAGCAGATTTATTATTTCTGTTTTAATGGTTGTTGGTGTTGCTGTTGTTCTTTTAATGATAAACTGGAAACTTGGTCTTTTAATCGTTTTTCTCAATCCTGTTGTTATTTACTTCACTACCGTTGTTGGAAGGAAAATAGGTTTACTTAAAGCAAAAGAAAACAGGGCTATTGAAAGATTTCAGGAAACATTGACAGAAACATTAGACCTATTCTGGCAGATAAGGGCAAGTAATAGAGAAAAATCATTTGTAAAAAATGTTATTTCTGTTGCAAAAGATGTAAAAAAAACAGCTACAGAGTTTGGATGGAAAAGTGATGCAGCAGGAAGACTTTCAATGCTTGTATTTCTTGCCGGTTTTGAACTTTTTAGAGCAACAAGTATTCTTTTTGTGGTTTATTCTGACCTTACAATAGGTTTTATGCTTGCTATTTTTGGGTATCTATGGGTAATGATGACACCTGTTCAGGAGCTTTTAGGGATACAGTACGCTTTCCACTCTGCTACAGCTGCTTTAAACAGAATCAACGGCATACTAAAAATGAAAAAAGAACCTAAGTATCCTCATATACTTAACCCGTTCAAAAATAGAAAAACATGTTCAATTCAGCTTAAAGATGTTTATTTTTCATACGATGGTAAAAACTTTGTCCTTGAAGATATAAATCTGTTTGCAGATAAAGGACAGAAAATTGCTATTGTAGGTGCAAGTGGAAGCGGAAAGACCACCCTTGCCCATATAATGGTTGGCTTTTATCCTGTGGATAAAGGAGATGTCCTTTACGATGGTATTTCTGTAAAAGAGATAGGTCTTGATGTTGTCAGAGAAAATGTTTCTCTTGTTCTACAATCACCTATGATGTTTAACGATACAGTACGATTTAATCTGACTTTAGGAAGAAAAATAACGGAAGAAAGACTCTGGGAAGCTCTTGAAATAGCACAGTTAAAGGATGTTATAGAAAAACTTCCAGAAAAACTTGATACCCTTATAGGAAAAAATGGCATAAGACTTTCAGGGGGGCAAAAGCAAAGGCTTGCAATAGCAAGAATGATTTTACAGAATCCAAAGATAGTAATATTGGATGAATCAACATCAGCCCTTGACACACAGACAGAGTACAAACTATTTAACGCTTTGCAGAAATATCTTAGGGATAAAACCACTATTATAATAGCTCACAGATTAAGTACTGTTCAGCAGGCAGATTATATATACGTTCTTGATAAAGGAAGGATTGTTGAAGAAGGAAATCATGAAGAACTGATGGCAAAAGAAGGGCTCTACAACCAGTATATGAAGATGCATTTTTTCCAGAGATAGGAGGTTTAAATGAAAATAGATTATTCCCTTTATGTTATAACAGATGAAAAACTTATAAAAAAGGATATCGGAAAAGCTGTTGAAAAAGCTATAAAAGGTGGTGCCACTGTTATTCAATACAGGGCAAAAGAGAAAAGCAGTAAACAGATGTATATAGAAGCTCTTGAGATAAAAAAGGTGTGTAAAAAGTACAATATACTTTTCTTAATCAATGATAGGGTTGATATAGCCCTTGCTGTTGATTCAGATGGTGTTCATGTGGGACAGGAAGATTTAGATGTTGAAGTTGTAAGGAGATTGATAGGCTTTAATAAAATAGTTGGACTTTCAACAAAAAATCTAAAACAGGTAAAAGAGGCAAATAAACTTCCTGTTGATTACATAGGTTTTGGGAGTGTTTTTCCTACAAAAACAAAAGAAAACACAAAATTAGTCAGCCTTGAAGACCTAAAAAGAGCTGTTGAGATTTCCCTTGTTCCTGTTGTAGCTATTGGGGGAATAAACCTTGAGAACATCGAAAAAGTTCTAAAAACAGGCTGTAAAAATATAGCTGTGGTTTCTGCTGTTTTTAAGGGAAAAGATATTGAGAAAAACACAAGAAAGCTAAAAGAAAAATTAACAGGTAATAAAAAAATGGGATTTGGTGTTTGAATGAAAAAGCTATATCTTCTTTTTCTGTGGCACATGCATCAGCCTGTTTATAAAAACCCATTAACAGATGTTTATGAGATGCCATGGGTTTTTTTCCATGCTATAAAAGATTATTATGAGATGCCGTGGCATGTTAGCAGATTTTCAAAGATAAAAGCTACTTTTAACCTTGTTCCATCTCTTTTAGAGCAGCTTTCTGATTATTTAAACGGGGATATTAAGGATAAATTTTTAAAAATCTGGATAAAAAAACCCTCACAGCTTAAAGATGAAGAGAGAAAGTACTTACTTGATTTTCTTTTCAGCGCAAATCCAAAAACGATGATAAAACCTTTTCCAAGGTACTATCAGCTATTTTTAAAAAAAGAAAGCTTTTCAAAATTTGATATCTTCACAGAAGAAGAAATAGTAGATTTAGAGGTGTTATTTTTACTTTCATGGACAGGAAACGCTTTCAGAGAAAAATCATCTTTGATAAAAGAGCTAATAAGAAAAGGTTCAGATTATTCTCAAAGTGAAAAAAGCTCTTTTAAAAGGGCTTCT
>CAYTOE010000161.1:0-3542 GCA_964439255.1 uncultured Aquificales bacterium | reverse complement strand
GTTTTTATTTAGCCATTTGAGTTGTAAAGGCATATATTTCAAAACTGGTATAATTAAACAAAAACTCTGGAGGAAAAATGTTCCCTGATTTAGTAAGAATAGGTGATTTTACCATTCATACTTATGGAGTTATGGTTGCGATAGGTATGTTGGCATCTTTTTTTACTGCACTTTATTTTGCAAAAAGAGAAGGTATAAAGAAAGAACATGTAGAAAACCTGTTTTTTTACACAATTGTAGGAGGATTTGTAGGAGCAAGAATCGCATATATAATCGAGCACAAAGAGCAGTTTAAATCTTTTATGGATTATATAGCCTTCTGGAAAGGTGGTATTGATTGGTTTGGAGCTTTTATAGGTGGTGCTGTTGTTTTACTCTTTTTGCTAAAAAAATACAGATATCCAGTTTTGAAAATTGGTGATGTGGCTGGTATATCCATTATTATAGGTCATGCTTTCGGAAGAATCGGCTGTACCTGTGCTGGATGTTGTTATGGTAAACCAGTGCCAGAAGATTCTATTTTTAAGGATATAGCGATTATATTTCCCCATCACCATGATACAGCGGCTCCTTCAGGTATTCCCCTTTATCCTACCCAACCAGCAGAAGCTCTGGGAAATTTTTTAATATTTGGAATACTTTTTTTACTTTACAAAAAGAAAAAATTTGATGGTGAGATTTTCGCTTCTTATCTTGTTTTGTACGGATTTGAAAGGTTTTTACTTGAGTTCTGGAGAGGTGTTACTCCGCCTATTCCTATTATTGGTTTGACATGGAATCAGATTGTTACTCTGTTTATGGTTATTGTAGGTGTAGGTATATTTATTTATGGACTTAGAAAAAAAAGAAGCATAGGAACAGCATGAGACTGTATTCATTGTTCAATAAAAAAGTATTTCATATAGAGCCTGGCCTTGAGAGGATAAAAGCAGCCTGTGATTACCTTGGAAATCCTGAAAAAAATTTCAGGTCTGTTCTTATTTCAGGTACAAACGGTAAAGGTTCAACCGCATCATTTTTAGAAAGCCTTTTAAGACATCATGGACTCAAAACAGGGTTGTTTACATCTCCCCATATAGTAAGAGAAAATGAAAGATGGCAGATAAACAGGAAAGAGATTGAGGATAAAACTTTAGAAACGTACATAAATGAGTTAAAGCCTGTTATAAAAAAGTTTAATCTGACCTACTTTGAGGCTTCTACATTGATAGCTTTTAAGTATTTTTCAGATGAAAATGTTGATATTGCTGTGTTAGAAGTTGGACTTGGTGGAAAATGGGATTCAACAAATGTTGTTAATCCAGAGGTATCTATAATAACAAATGTATCTTTAGACCACACCCATCTTTTAGGAAATTCCACAGAAGAGATATCAGAAGAGAAATTAGGAATAGCAAGAAAAGATAAACCTCTTGTTATTGGCTCAGAACAGATGGAAATTATTTCAAAGGCTATCTTAAAAGGCATTAGAGAGATTTACCATTACCCTATTGGTTTTTCGTACAAAAAAAAGGCTTTTAATAGATTCGATTATTTTTTTAAAGGGAAAAAACTTCAAAACCTTGAAATATCTCTCTTAGGTGAGAGGCAGATATCAAACGCATCAACAGCTTTGACAGGATTTTTTATTTTTTCAGAGAAAAATGGTTTAGAAATACAGGAGAACAATATAAGAGAAGCTTTGAAAAGTACAAAATGGCAGGGAAGAATGGAGGTTATTTCTTATAATCCTGTAATAGTTGTGGATGGAGCCCATAACGAAGATGCTGTTATAAAAACTTTAAAAGAGGTGGAAGAGATTTTTCCGAATAAAAGATTAATCTCAGTGTATTCTGGGATGAGAGACAAAAACTGGAAAAAAATTCTTAATCTGATTTCTTATAAATCTGAAAAAGTCTTAACAGCTGAAATGTCTGTATCAAGAGGGATAAAAGCGGAAGAGTTTAAGAAGGAAGGTTATGAAACATATAAAAATATAAATGAAGCTATTAAAAAAGCTATTAGCTTATCAGATGAAAATTCTGTTATCCTGATTACAGGTTCCCTTTATTTTGTAGGAGAAGCCCTGTCTTCAGTTGTTATAAAATAAACTAAAAAACGGAGGATATCGGTATGGATTATAAACAGTACGCTGAGGATTTAGCTAAAAAAGCTAAGAAATCACAGATAAAACTCAGAAAAATAACAACAGATATAAAAAATAAGGTTCTTTTAAGAACAGCAGAACTTTTGATAGAAAGGAAAGATGAACTTCAAGAAGCCAATAAGAAAGATTTAGAGTTTGCGGAAAAGAAAGGCTATACAAAAGCTCTTCTTGATAGACTTGCATTAAATGATAAAAGGATAAACGGTATGGTTCAGGTGTTAAAAGACGTTGCTTCTCTACCTGACCCTGTTGGAGAAATAATATCTATGTGGACAAGACCTAATGGTTTAAAAGTTGGACAGATGAGAGTTCCCCTTGGAACAGTAATGATTATTTATGAAGCAAGACCAAATGTTACTATAGAAGCGGCCTCTCTCTGTATGAAATCTTCAAACGCTGTCATATTGAAAGGAGGAAGTGAAACTATAAACTCAAATAGAATTCTTGTTGATATTTTAAAACAGGCATCAAGGGAAACAGGTTTCCCTGAAGATGCTATACAGTTTGTTAATACAACAGAAAGGGAAGTTGTAAATGAGCTTTTAACCCTTGACCAGTATATTGATGTTGTTATTCCAAGGGGAGGAGAAGGATTAATAAAAGCTGTCGCTGAAAAAGCAAAAATGCCTGTAATTAAGCATTACAAAGGGGTGTGTAACTTATATATAGATAACGAAGCAGATATGAAAAAGGCTCTTAACATAGCTTATAACGCAAAAGTAGAAAGACCTTCTGTATGTAACGCTATAGAAAATTTAATTGTCCACAAAGATATAGCGCCTGAGTTTTTACCTGAGATAGCCTACTACTACGGAAAAGCTGGTGTTGAAATGAGATGTGATGAAAGAGCTATGGACATTTTGAGAGAAGACCCGATGGCGAAAGATACGGAAATTGTTCCTGCTACAGAACAGGATTTTTATGAAGAGTTTTTAGACCTTATCATAGCTGTTAAAGTGGTTGATAGCTTAGATGAAGCTATTGAGTTTATACATAAATACGGTTCAAATCATTCTGAAAGTATCGTAACTGAGAACTACACAAAAGGGATGAGATTTATAAATGAGGTTGATAGCTCTGCTGTTTACATAAATGCATCTACAAGATTTACAGATGGAAATGAGTTTGGTTTAGGAGCAGAAATGGGAATATCAACAGATAAAATCCATGCAAGGGGACCTATGGGACTCAAAGAACTAACAATTCCTAAATTCGTCATATTTGGAAATGGTCAAATAAGAAATGGTGTAGGGATTCCTGAAGAAGAGGAAAATATTCAGATAAATACAGAAGCGTGCGAAAGAAAATAAAGGGGGTATCTTCCCCTTTGTTGAGGTTTAGTGCAATGAAACAGGGGAGGTTTAAACCTTTCCTGTTTCCCTTCTAAAAATATCCG
>CAYTOE010000160.1:0-3573 GCA_964439255.1 uncultured Aquificales bacterium | reverse complement strand
AGTTTTTCATTCCAGTTTATCTCAAAATTTTCATCAAAAGGTTCTCTTTTCTCAATAGCCTTATCTCTGCGTTTTGCATACTCTTCATATCCATCATTAAAATTTTCCATCCATATTTCGTTTTCTTTATCACAGTGGAATATACAGGTTTGGTAGTTTTCAGGGTTTTTTCTATACCAGTTTACATTTTCATAAAGTTTTTCTAATTCTTTTTGAAGTTCTTCAGATGATAGATTTAAAAGTTTTTCCTTTAATTTTTCTTCCTGTCCTTCTGGCACAAAAACAGCAACAGGTTCTATAACATTTCTTTCTATTTCTTCACAAACTTTACAGTTATGTTTTACTTCGAAATTTTTATTTTCATCCCAAAGATAAATAACTGAATATCTCAAAATCTCTTTCCTCAAATAACTGTAATAAAATTATATTATCTCCTGCTTCAAATCATAAATTAGCATATATTAATCATTTTAGGATTAATAAAAAAAATCGGAGGAGATGATAATGTCTCAAAATAAACCAGAGATTTTAGCCCCTGTTGGTCATTATGAAGGATTAGCAGCTGTTATAAAAGCAGGTGCAGATGCGATTTATATGGGTGTTGGAAAAATAAACCAGAGAGCCTTGAAATCCCATTTCACAATAGAAGATGTAAAAGAGATTAGAAAAATAACTCAAGATGCAGGAGTTAAGCAGTACATAGTGCTAAACTCAATTGTTTTTGAGGATGACCTTCCTTATATAAATGAAACCCTTGAACAGCTTAAAGAGATTGGTGTTGATGCTGTTATAGGCTGGGATATGGCTGTTTTATCTAAATCTATTGAGCTTGGAATAGAAACACATCTTTCAACAATGGCTTCTGTATCAAACTCTCAGGCAGCAAAGTTCTATGAAAAAATGGGAATAAAAAGAGTTGTTCCTGCAAGGGAAGTTAAACTTGAAGGACTTTTAGATATAAAGAAAAAAACAAACCTTGAGGTAGAAATATTCATTCATGGTGCAATGTGTATGGCTGTTTCAGGAAGATGTTTCCTATCCCATGATGTTTTTGAAAAGTCTGGAAATAGAGGAGAATGCTATCAGGTTTGCAGACATGAGTTTGATGTAAAAATAGTATCAAAAAATACAGGGACAGAGTTTTTCCTTGGGTCTGATTATGTTTTATCAGCAAGGGATTTAGTAACAATAAACTTTGTAGATAAGCTAATGTGGGCTGATAGCTGGAAAATAGAAGGAAGAAACAAAAACGCAGATTATGCATACATGGTTACATCTGCTTACAGAGAAGCAAGGGATAGAATTCTTAATGGAGAATGGGAAACAAAAGGATGGAAAGATTTATGGGACAGGCTTGAGAGGGTTTACCATAGAGAATGGGATAGTGGATTTTATTTTGGAGAAGGTCTTTTTGGAATGAACAAATCTATTGCCAAAGAGAAAAAGGTTTATGTTGGAGAAATTGTTAAATTCTACCCAAGAATCAGCGTTGCAGAGGTAAAAATTGTTGACAATCCAATAAAGGTAGGAGATACAATCCATATAATAGGAAAGAAAACGGGTGTTGTAAGACAGAAAGTTGAATCTATGCAGATAGACGGAAAGAATATTCAGGAAACAAAAAGAGGAGATATGATAGGTCTAAAAACTGTTGAAAGAGTGAGACCTGGAGACAAAGTTTATCTTATAGTGGAAGTTCAGCAGGAGGATTTTCAAACCGTTTCAGCAGGTAGATAATGAAGAAGAAAAAAGATAAAAAATTAGGATTATGGGAAGCTGTTTCTATGGCTGTCGGCACTATGATTGGTGCCGGAATTTTTTCTATTTTAGGGGTTGGTGCTCAGATTTGCCATCAGAATTTACCTGAGGCTTTTGCTTTAGCAGCCCTTGTTTCTCTATCAGTAGCTTATTCTTATGCGAAGCTTGGTTCAGCTTATGTGTCAAATGCAGGTCCTATAGAATTTATACTGAGAGGAATAGGGGATAATGTTATAACAGGGACTCTTGCGATTCTTATGTGGTTCAGCTACGTCATTTCTATTTCTCTTTTTGCAAAAGCTTTTTCTGGATACTTTTTAGCCCTTTTTCATCTAAATATTACACCAGTTAGCTCAGCAGTTATAGAAGTATTGATTATCTCAATTTTTACAGCACTGAATTTTTTTGGTTCAAAAGCTGTCGGAAAAGCTGAGTTCTGGATAGTTCTCATAAAGGTATCTATCCTTCTTTCTTTTGTGGTTATAGGAATATGGAGCATTAAACCTTCACTGTTAAAACCTGCAATTGATACATCCAGTGTTATATACACAATCTATGCAGCAACTGTTCTTTTTTTAACATATATGGGTTTTGGACTTATAACCAATGCATCTGAAAATATAGAAAATCCAAGAAAAACAGTACCGAAAGCTATATATATAAGTATAGGAATAGTCGCAGTTATATACATATCTGTTGCTGTTGTTGCAATGGGAAATCTTGGATATGAGGGTTTGATAAAAGCAAAAGAGTATGCTCTTGCTGAAGCAGCAAAACCTTTTTTAGGAGATATAGGTTTTGTATTTGTTGCCATTGGCGCTCTTTTCTCAACAGCTTCCGCAATAAATGCAACCCTTTACGGAGGAGCTAATGTTGCTTATGCCCTTGCAAAAAAAGGGGAGCTGCCTGAAGTTTTTGAAAGAAAAACATGGTTTGAAGCGCCAGAAGGTCTTTATATAACTTCTTTTTTAAGCTTAATGTTTGCCCTGTTTTTTAATCTTGGTGGTATAGCTAATCTTATAAGTACAGTTTTTCTAATTATATATATTTTTGTTATAGCATCTCATTATAAACTTTTTAGAGAAGCAGGTGGTAACAGGGGTTTGATTCTTCTAAATTTTGTTGTTATTTTTTCTGTTTTTGTAATGCTTATGATTTACCAGTGGAAAACAAATAAAGGAAGCTTTTTTACAAGTATCGGTATATTTGCGTTCTCTGTGATTTTTGAAGCAGTTTATAGAAGCATAACAAAAAGAAAATTTGTTAAGAGAAAACAAAAAAGATTTCCTATACTTGATCTGATAAAGATATGATGAAACATTTAAGAAAATCTTTTTATGCTATGTCAGACGAAATAAGAGTAAAAATCCTTGCCCTTCTCTACAGATATAAGAAATTATGTGTCTGTCAAATACAGCCGATTTTTGGGATATCACAGCCTAATTTATCTTTTCACCTTAGAATTTTGAGAGATGCGAACCTTGTAAATACAGAACAAAAGGGAAAATAGGTTTATTACTCTTTAAATATGGATAATCCTGTTTTGAAAACAGAACCTTGATTTTATCAAGGAAATTAAATTAGATCAGGAAGACAGAAATATAATATTCTGTGAAATCTAAGATATAAAATTTGTAGTAAATAAATTTTATAGGAGTTATTTTATGAAAAAGAGAACGATAAAAGATGTAAGTGAAGTTAAAAAAACAGATGAAGGTATTGTTATTGAGTTAAAAGATAATACTGTAGAGGCAGAAAAAGTAAAAGAGATAGTTGAGAACTGCCAGACAGGAAAATGTGATTGTATGTCTGAAG
>CAYTOE010000159.1:0-3584 GCA_964439255.1 uncultured Aquificales bacterium | reverse complement strand
AGATTGTTGGACCTGGAAATATATTTGTAGCCCTTGCAAAGAAAAATGTTTATGGCGCTGTCGATATAGATTCAATAGCTGGTCCTTCTGAGATTTTAGTTATAGCTGATGAGACAGCAAATCCTGAATGGGTTGCAGCAGACCTTTTATCTCAGGCAGAACATGATGAACTTGCTGCTTCTATACTCGTGACCACATCTGAAGATTTAGCAAATAAGGTAAAAGATATTCTTTACAATAGATTTTTAGTAGGTTTTTCAAGAGAAGAAATAGCAAGAAAATCCCTTGATACTTATGGACATGCTTTTATTGTTGAAAATCTTGAAGATGCGGTAAAAGTTTCAAACTACATAGCACCAGAACATCTTGAAATCGTTACTAAAAATCCATTTGAACTTTTAGAAAAAGTAAAACACGCAGGTGCTATATTTTTAGGAGAGTACTCAACTGAACCTCTTGGGGATTATGTTTTAGGACCAAATCATGTTTTACCAACAGGTCGTTCTGCAAGATTTTCTTCACCTTTAGGTGTTTATGATTTTATAAAGCGTTCTTCCATTATATATGTAAGTAAAGAAGGATTTAGACGTGTTGAAAAATATGCAAGAAACCTTGCAACTGCCGAAGGTCTTGAAGCCCATAGATTAGGTGTTGAAGTTAGATTGGAAAAATAAGCCCTCGAAGAGGGCTTTTACTTTAAAGATGATAGATATTTTTTATCTTTAAAGGCTTTTTTAAAATCTTCAACAAAAATAGCTGCTTCTCTTCCATTTATTATCCTATGGTCAAAACTAAATGTCAGTTTTGCGGTTTTATCCTCTTTCTCAACACCAATAGCAACAATGCCTGAATGTTCAGGGGGAATAATAGCATCGAAATATTCAACCCCAAACATACCGAGATTTGAGACAGCAAATGTACCACCTTTCAAATCTTCCACAGTAAAGGATTTATTAATAGATTTATCCCTAAATGTGTGAAGCACATCTGCTATCTCTTTTAAAGATTTTTTATTAACCTGTTTAATAACAGGTGCAAAGAGTTCCCCCTCTTCAGTTGCAACGGCAACAGTAATATTTGAGCCTGGGTATGTGTAGTATTTTCCATTTTTATAAACAGTTCTTAACTGGGGATATTTCATCATAAAATCACCTAAAATTTTTATAAACCATACAGTGAATGTTTTTTCTTTGTCCCATTTCACAAAGGAAAAATCAAATGTTTCATAGATATGGTATGTTGGAATTTCAAGGCTTCTCTGGAGACTTGAAATAAGGGATTTCTGTATAGATGGAATATCTTTTTCTTCAGGAATGTTATTTTCTTCTATATATTCTAAAATAACTTTTTTTGTTATCTTTTTCTTCAATGTACTGTAGAGCTCTTCAGGTGAAAGATTATGACTTTTTGCTATTTCAAGGGCTTCCTTTGTGAAAAACTGTGAGTAGAAGTACTCTTTTATATCTTTTTCATGGGCAGGAGAAGGAATTTTTCCTTTTTCTTGCAGAGATTTTATATCTATTCCAAGTTTTGCTGCCAATTTCCGTGCTGCTGGAGAAGCTGCTCCCTTAGGAAGTTTTTCTTCTTTAACTTCCTCAATATGTACTTCTATTTTTTTCTCTTCTTTTTCCGAAGGTTTAGGTTTTTCTTCTTTTTTCTTTTCTTTTACTACAATTCTGACTTTTTCTTCTGTTTCAAGAATTGCGATAGGTTTTCCTACAGGGATTTCATCTCCTTCTTCTGCAAGAATCTTTTTTAGAATTCCTGACTGAAAAGATGGAACTTCCATCACAGCTTTATCTGACTCTACTTCCACAATCGGTTCATTCCTTTCAACTTTATCTCCAACATTTTTGAGCCATCTTATTATCTTTCCTGTTTCCATTGTATCTGTTAAACGGGGCATAGTTATTTCATACTCCATGTTTCTTTCCCCACATTATTATTTTTTCAGCAATTTTCTCAGGTGTAGGTATCGATGCAAGCTCAAGCTTTCTATTGTAAGGGGTTGGAACATCTTCACCGCATATTCTGAGAGGTGGAGCATCAAGGTTGTAAAACCCTTTTTCAACAACTTTTGATACTATTTCAGAAGCAAAGCTTCCTGTTATCGGCTCTTCTGTTACAACAACTAATTTTCCTGTTTTTTCAACAGATTTTAGAATGGTTTCTATATCAAGGGGTTTTAATGAATTAAGATTAACAACTTCACAGGTTGCTTTGAGCTCCTCTTCTATTACAGGAACAGCTTTCATTGTGTCGTGGAGCATTTTTAGATAAGAAACAATGGTAATATCTTTTCCTTCCTTTATTATGTCAGCTTTGAATGGAGAAAAATCACTCCTTTCAACAAACTCGAAATCCTGAGGGTAGAGAAGTTCATGTTCTAAAAAAACCACAGGGTCATCTATCTCTATCGCAGCTTTCAATCCGTAATAGGCAGATGTTGAATCTGAAGCAACAAAAACCATTAAACCGGGAACAGAAGCAAACATTCTCTCAAGGCTCTGAGAATGTTGGGCTGCAAGCTGTATAGCTGTACCCTGCGGCATCCTTACAACCATAGGTAAAGCTATTTTACCTCCACTCATATAACGAATTTTTGCCATCTGATTAACAATCTGATCCATAGCTATAAGGGAAAAATTCACTGTCATTATTTCAGCAACAGGTCTAAGACCTCCTATAGCCATTCCAATAGCATTTCCAACAATAGAATTTTCAGCAATTGGTGTGTCTATTGCTCTTTTCTCACCGTATTTTGCGTATAGACCTTCTGTAACTCTGTAGTTTCCTCCGTAAAAACCTACATCTTCACCTAAAATGACAACAGTTTCATCTTTTTCCATCATCTCATCTAAAGCTTTATTTAACGCTTCACGATACAACATCTGTACACCCCTCACAGTAAACATCTTTATAAAGTTCATCTAAATCTGGTTCTGGGGATTCTATGGCAAATTTCACAGCTTCTTCAATTTCTTTCTGTACCTGTTCATCTACCTTTTTAATAAATTCTTCAGTAAGGAGACCTTCTTTTAATCCTTTATTCTTCAGATTTTCAATAGGGTCTCTATCCTTTGCAACTTTCATTTCTCGAGGGGAACGGTAATCTCCAGAATCACTCATAGAATGAGGTTCATACCTGTATGTTAAAGCCTCTATAAAGTAGGGTTTTCCTTCTGTTTCTATATATTCTTTTGCCCTTTCAACAGCTTTAAAAACCTCAAAAAAATCCATCCCGTTTATCTGCTCAGCGACCATGAATGGCTTTGCTTTTTTATACAGGTCTGTAATGGCAGAAGCTCTATCAATTCTTGTCCCTATAGCATAGTAATTATTTTCACACAGAAAAATAACAGGAAGTTCCCATAGAGCGGCAAGGTTTAAAGATTCATAGAAATTTCCGGCATTTGTAGCACCATCTCCAAATGCAGCCATTACACCCTCAGTATGGCCAAGATATTTCCTTGCATAAGCGGCACCTACAGCATGGGGAAGCTGGGCACCTACAATGGCATTACCACCGTAAAAATTGAATTTTGGGTCATAAAGGTGCATAGAACCACCTTTTCCCTTAGAGA
>CAYTOE010000158.1:0-3615 GCA_964439255.1 uncultured Aquificales bacterium | reverse complement strand
TTTTCCAGCTTTAACAGCTTTTGCATAATCTTCTGGAACTGGTGGAACTTCTGGTTCTTTTATTTCAGGAATTTCTCCTTTTGCATGGAGTTCTTCATAAACACCATTTATAAGCTCTGGGAGGTCATTAAAAGATTGTGGTACATAAGCTCCAGCTTCTTTTAATGCTGCATTTTTAGCATCAGCTGTTTCTGCTTCAGCCCCAGCTTTTGCTCCCGCGTGTCCAAACTGAACTTCTCCGCCAAAGTATTTAGAGATTGTTCCTATACACCATGCGATAACAGGTTTTGTAATTCTTCCATCTTTTATAGCTTCTGCTACTCTGTATTCAAGGGTTCCTCCTACTTCTCCAAGAAGAACCATCATTTTAACCTGAGGATTCTTCTCATATCTAAGCATATGATCTAAAAAGTCAGTTCCTGGATATCTATCTCCACCAATTGCTATACCTTCAGCAATACCATTTGCATTTCTTGCTATAACGTTTGAAAGTTCGTTGAAAAGGCCTCCTGATCTTGTTACAAGGCCAACAGAACCTGGTCTGTGGAGCTTAGAGTTTACTATGTTCTCTATTGTTCCACCTGTATTTGCTATTCTGAAGGCTCCTGGTGCAATACCACCAACTGTAGCAGGACCTATAATCCATTTTCCAAGCTCTTTAGCTTTTATTCTCATTATTCTTGCAAATCTTTCAGGAATACCTTCAGCTGTGATAGCAATAGTTCTGATTGTTGGTATATCAAGGGCTTCCATTGTAACGTCATAAGCTGTTCTGAAAGATGCAAAGTTTAAAAGAACATCTGCTTCTGGAAAATCTTTTGCAGCTTCAGTTGTTGATTTATAAATAGGTATCATTATTTCATTTGTTCCATAGAAGAACTTGTCAAACTTTCTTGACTGGGTAGGTGCTACAATAGCAACAATAGATGGTTCTCTTCCTACAACATAGTCATAATCAAGCATTCTTTGAATGGCATTTCTGTTTAAGTTCCAGAAAATAGCCTTAGTACTTTTATCAAAAAGTAAGTAATCAGGTTTACTCATTTAAAAACCTCCTTTTTATCTTTGTTTAAATTTTTTAAAGGGGGACTGAGTCCCCATCTGTTTTATGCAGCTTCTTTTTCAGCTTCTTCAATAGCTTTTCTAACAATTTCTGTCATGTGGGTTTCTGGTCCATAAACCTCTATTGGAAGACCTAATTCTTCAGCAGCCTCTTTTATCTTTTTGAGACCCACTTCATAGTTAGGTCCACCTCTTCTAACATATATTCTTACGCCGATTTCTCTGAGTTTATCAGCGTATTCTTTCATTGCGTCAATGATACCTTCAAATGTTTTAGCAACATCAGTGAAGTTTGCTATAGCACCACCGATGATGAGTATTTTTGGTCCTTTAGGATGTTTACTTCTTGTCATAAGGTCAAATACAGTTTTAACGTATTCCCTTGTTTCAGCTCTTGATGGGTTACCTGAATATTCTCCGTAGTTTGCAAGTTCTTTTACATAACCAAGGTCTGCAACTGTATCAGCGTAAACAACAGATGCTCCACCACCTGCAACAAGTGTCCATATTCTTCCTTCAGGGTTGAGAATTGTAAGTTTTAGAGAGGCTCCAGATTTCTCATCCATCTCCTTAATGTATTTTTCTTCTGGAGATAGGTCTCTACCAAACCCAGCTGGAAATTCAAGTTCACCCCATTTTCTTCCAGCTACAAACTGGGCTGTATCATCAACTCTTCCAACAAAATCAAGTGGGTAAACTTTGTTTCCAACCATTACAAGAGGGTTAATCTCAAGGTATGTGAAATGAAGGTCTCTGAAGAGTTTGTATAGTCTATAAACAAAATCTGCGTATTTTTCTTTGTCTTTTATATCTGCTGGAACGTTTTCTTCAATGAGTTTTTTAATCTCTTCATCAGAAGCTGTTATAGGAATTCTAACCTCAACAACTTTGTCCCAGTTTTCTTCTACCTCTATACCACCAAATGCAGACATATAAATGATATCTTCATCTTCATCTGTTGTGATTGCCACGTAGTATTCTTCTTCTGGTTTATGTGGAACAAAAGGTTCAACTAAAAAGTGGGTAAGGTGTCCTTTTACCCCGTTTATTTCAATCTCTTCAGACATTTTTTGTTTTATCCACTCTTTTGCATCTTCCCATGTTACATCACCGGGCTTTTCTTTTTTGAAGAAAATAAGACCTAACTTTCCTCTTTTACCAAATAGCATATCTGGTTTTGCAACAAGAGGAGTTTCTTTAACCCATGGGTACTCCTCAGGGATTTTGTCCAAATCTGTTTCTGGGGTAATCAAAATTGATTTAAAATCGTACTCAAAAGCTTTGTCAAAATAATCTTCCCAGTTCTGGGCAAGGATTCTTTTTCCATCGTACTCTCTAATACCTCGTTGAGCCATTTATATCCTCCTTAAATATTTGAAATTCCAAAAGAAAATTATAACAAATAAAAAGGGACGCTTCCCGCCTATGAGAAACGTCCCTATAAAAAAGTTTTTCATTTATAGTACTTAAATTCAATTAGCCTTCTAATAAAGAGTCTATTATTTTGTTTAATGTTTGTGATGGTCTCATAGCTTTTTCAGCAGCTTCATCATCTGGATGATACCAGTCTATATCAACAGGTTTTCCTTCAGCTTCAGATATTTCTGAAAGTATTTTCTCTTCATTTTCTTTAAGGTCTGCATAAACCTTAGCAAATTTTTCTGCAAGCTCTTTGTCTTCGTTCTGCTCTGCTAAGGCTTCAGCCCAGTAAAGAGCAAGATAGAAGTGCGAACCTCTTGTATCAAGCTGTCCAACTTTTCTCTTAGGTGTTTTATCATTTTCAAGGTACTTACCAACTGCTTTATCAAGTGTTTCAGCAAGTATAAGAAGTCTTTTGTTTTCCTCTTGATGTATAGCTTTTATCTGTTTGTATGCATGTCTTAATGCTTCAACAAATGCAAGAAACTCACCAAGAGAATCCCATCTTAGGTGACCTTCTTTTATGAATTGTTCAACATGTCTTGGGGCTGAACCACCTGCACCTGTTTCAAACAGTCCACCGCCTGCAATAAGTGGGACTATAGATAATGCTCTTGCTGACGTTCCAACTTCAATAATAGGGAATAGATCTGTAAGGTAGTCCCTTAAGATATTTCCTGTCACTGATATTGTATCTTCACCATTTCTGAATCTGGCAAGTGTAAACTTCATTGCATCTTGAGGAGCTTTAATGTAGTAGTCGACTCCTTCTAAATCATATTTAGGAAGTTCTTCTTTTACTATTTCAATAAGATTTCTATCATGGGCTCTGTACTCATCAAGCCAGAATACAATAGGTAAACCTGAGTCTTTAGCTCTATTAACAGCAAGTTTAACCCAATCTCTTATAGCAAGGTCTTTTGTGATACAACTTCTCCAAATATCCCCTTCGTTTACACAGTGCTCAATCAGTACATTTCCTTCCTCATCAACAACCTTCATTTTTCCATCTGCTGGTGGGAAGAATGTTTTATCATGAGAACCATATTCTTCAGCTCCCATAGCCATAAGACCTACGTTTTGAACAGTTCCAATTTTAGTTGGATCAAACTGGCCTCTTGCTTTTATATCTTC
>CAYTOE010000157.1:0-3636 GCA_964439255.1 uncultured Aquificales bacterium | reverse complement strand
AGTTCTTCAACTCTTGGTAAACCACCAACAATATCCCTAACTTTTGCTGTTTCTCTTGGTATTTTTGCAATAATATCACCAGCTTCAACTTTAAGACCTTTTTTAACCTGTAGATAGTTGTGGTAAACATCTGAATGTTCTGCTTCAGTACATGCAAGACATCTATCCCATTTTGTTTCTAACTGATCAAGGGTAAGCATAAGGATTGTGTTAACTGGAAGGTCATATATGTACTCTTTTCCATCTTCTCCTTTAATAACCATTCTTGGTGTGTGTAACACAGCATCTTTAGGTCTCATAAAGCTGATGTCAAGAATTGTTTTACCTGTGATGTTGTCCCTTTCCTCTCTAAGTGTAACGTCAAGGATAACGTCTCTAAGTTCAAGTTCTCCAGATACTTCTGCGATAATAGGTGTTGAGAATGGATCCCATTCAACTAAAACATCTCCTGGTTTGACTTTCTGGCCATCCTTAACTTTCAAAATACCGCCATAAGGGGCAGGGAATCTTTCTTTTATTTTTCCTTTTTCATCAACAATTTTTATAGCACCATCTCTGTTAATAATGAGAACCTTTCCTTCTTTGTCTGTAACTGTTTTTACGTTGAGAAGTTTAACTGTTCCTTCTACCGATGCTTCATGTTTTGTCTGAACTTTTTTGGCTGTCGCAGCACCACCTATATGGAACGTTCTCATTGTTAGCTGTGTACCTGGTTCACCAATAGACTGGGCAGCTATAATTCCTACAGCTTCACCAATATCAACAAGTTTCTTCTGGGAAAGGTCTCTACCATAACATTTTGCACACACTCCTCTTTTCTGTTCACATGTTAGAACAGACCTGATTTTAACCTCTTCAATACCGGCATTTTCTATTTCTTCAGCTTTTTCCTCATCTATTTCCTCACCAGCTGCAACGATAAGCTCATTTGTGTATGGGTCATAAATATCTTCAGCTGCGTATCTTCCTATTATTCTGTTTTTTAAAGGAACGATAATTTCACCACCTTCTATAATAGCTGAAACAGCAAGACCATTTAATGTTCCACAATCATCATTTGTTATAACAACATCCTGTGCAACATCTACAAGTCTTCTTGTTAGATATCCAGCTACAGCTGTTTTTAATGCTGTATCTGCAAGACCTTTTCTCGCACCGTAAGTGGATATAAAGTACTCAACAACGGTAAGTCCTTCTCTGAAGTTTGAACGGATAGGTGTTTCAATAAACTCTCCAGAGTGCTTAGCCATAAGACCACGCATACCTGCAAGCTGTCTAATCTGGTCTTTATTACCCCTTGCACCTGAGAGTGCCATCATATAGATAGGATTAAATATTCCCGGATACTTTTTGTTATTTTCTACCCTTTCTGTTTTCTCTAATTCTTCAAACATCAATCTTGTTACTTCATTTGTTGTCTGAGACCATATATCGATAACTTTATTATGTCTTTCACCTTTTGTAATAATTCCATCAACGTACTGTTTCCATACCTTTTCAGCTTCTTGCTCTGCTTTTCTCACGATATCCCATTTCTGTTTTGGAACAACAAGGTCATCTATTGATATTGAAACACCAGCTTTAGCAGCATATTCAAAACCAAGTGTTTTAAGCTTATCAAGTGTTTGGGCTGTTATCTCATTCCCAAACTCTTCATATATCTCAGATATCAGTTTAGATATCTTTTTCTTGTCTAAAGGTTCGTTTACAAATCTGAAACCTTCTGGGAGTACCTGATTAAAAATCAACCTTCCAACAGTTGTTTCAACAACCTTTCCATCTTTTCTGACCTTTATTTTTGCAAGTAAATCAACTTTTCCAAGGTCATAGGCAAGTATCGCTTCTTCTTCATTTGCAAATAGTTTTCCTTCTCCTTTTGAACCTTCAACAATCTGTGTCATATAGTAAGCACCAAGGATAATATCCTGAGAAGGCATTGTTATAGGTTTTCCGTGGGCTGGAGAAAGGATATTTTGTGTTGAGAGCATAAGCACATAGGACTCTATCTGTGCTTCAACAGATAGAGGAACATGAACAGCCATCTGGTCACCGTCAAAGTCAGCATTAAATGGAGGACAGACAAGAGGGTGTAGTTTTATAGCCTTTCCTTCAACGAGAACAGGTTCAAAAGCCTGAACTGACATTCTGTGGAGCGTAGGAGCTCTGTTTAATAAAACAGGGTGCTGTTTTACAACTTCCTCAAGACACTCCCACACTTCAGGGGCTTTTTCTTCAACCATTCTTTTTGCATTTTTTATAGAAGTGGCATAGCCTTTTTCCTCAAGTCTTCTGTATATAAACGGTTTGAATAACTCAAGAGCCATCTGTTTTGGAAGACCACACTCATGCATCTGGAGTTCTGGTCCAACAACAATAACAGAACGTCCTGAGTAATCAACCCTTTTACCAAGAAGGTTCTGTCTGAATCTTCCCTGCTTTCCTCTAAGTGAATCTGAAAGAGATTTTAAAGGTCTGTTATTCTGGGTTACAATTCTACCTCTTCTTCCGTTATCAATAAGGGCATCAACAGCTTCCTGAAGCATTCTTTTCTCATTTCTTATAATAATCTCAGGAGCATCAAGCTCAATAAGTCTTTTAAGCCTGTTATTTCTATTTATTACCCTTCTGTAAAGGTCATTAAGGTCAGAAGTTGCAAATCTACCTCCATCAAGGGGTATTAGAGGTCTTAAATCTGGTGGAATAACAGGTATAACATCAAGAATCATCCACTCAGGTCTATTTTCAGATTTTATAAAACCTTCTATAAGTCTCAGCCTTCTAACTAACTTTTTAAGTTTCTGTTCTGCTACTTCTTTTAAAATTGTTTGTCTAACTGAATCTTTTATAACATCAAAAACAGGTATATCCGGATTTTGTTCCCTGAATATTTTGTAGAGTTTCTCTATAGCCTGTGTTCCTTTTTCTACTTCAAATGCTTCTTCACCGTACTCTTCAACAAACTTTTTGTAATCCTCCTCATGTAAAAGCTGACCAAACTGTAGAGAAGTTTCCTTTGGATTTATAACAACATAGTAATCTTTTGAAATAATAGCGTCTATTTCTTTATCTGAAGGTATAACATCACCAAACTTTAATCCAACTTCAGCAAGTCTTCTGCCTATTTCTGCAACTACTTTTTTGTAAAGTCTATCCTGTGTGTGTTTAAAATCTGGTCCAAGCTCATCATAACCGATAGCATAGGATTTCATCTCTTTTCTGAGTTTTTTTGCGTAAGCCTCAAGGTCAAGCCTTGATAGTATATCTTTTACCTTCTCAGCTCCCATTCCATATTCATATTTTTCTGAATGCTCATACTCGTAAGCTTCTCTGAACTCCTCTTCAGATTTTACATACAGTTTCACATATTTCGTTAAAGCACCATCCATTAATGGAATAGTATTTGGATCATTCTCAAAAGCCTCTTCTTCTTCCTCTTCCGGGTGTTCAACTATAAGATAAGACTCAAAATATATAACCCTTTCTATATCTCTTGATGTAAGACCAAGGAGATTTCCGATTTTTGAAGGAGTTGATTTTAAATACCATATATGGGCTACAGGTGATGCAAGTTCTATATGACCAAATCTTTCCCTTCTTACATCAGACCTTGTAACCTCAACACCACATCTATCACAT
>CAYTOE010000156.1:0-3665 GCA_964439255.1 uncultured Aquificales bacterium | reverse complement strand
TAACTCTTCTCTTACTGTGTCAACGACATATATGATATCAGGGATTCTTTCCATATTTTTTATACCTTTGAGGTACTTTTCGAGTTTTTCTTTTTTCTTTTTTAATCTTACAACCTCTTTTTTAGGCAGAATTTCAAAAGCACCTTCTGCTTCCATTTTTTCAAGTTTCTTAAGCTTTTCAATGGATTTTCTTACAGTCTGGAAGTTTGTTAGAAGACCCCCTAACCATCTCTCATTGATGTAGTAAGCGCCACACCTTTGAGCCTGTTCTTCTATGATTGCCTGTGCCTGTTTTTTTGTTCCTACGAATATAATTTCTGCACCTTTTGCAACCTCATCTCTAACAAATTCCCATGCAATCTTGAAAAGAGGAATTGTTTTTGAAAGGTCAACGATATGAATACCGTTTCTCTTTGTAAAGATGTAAGGTGCCATTTTAGGGTTCCATCTTCTTGTCTGGTGACCGAAGTGAACCCCTGCTTCCAAGAGCTCTCTCATAGTGATTTCAAAAGCCATAAAAATACCTCCTTAAGGGTTTATTCTTCCGTCTCCCAATGACCGCAAAGGGCAACCCTTGTGTCAAGGAGACGTGCTTGATTAACCAAAATAATATATCATAAGTTAATAAAACTTATCAAAAACTCAAGGAGATGCATGAAAATATTAGACAGATACATATATAAGAAATTAATTGTGTATCTTGCAGTTATTCTTCCTTCCGTATCTTTTGTAACGGTTTTAGCTGAACTGATTGAGCTTTTAAGAAAAATAAAAGAGTTTAATGTAATAAATATTTTAATGTACGCTTTTTATAAAATACCTGAAAAGGTTTATCTTATACTTCCTGTTTCTGTTGTTATCGTTCTTGTGCTTCTTGCAAGGGATTTTGTAAACTCAAGGGAAATTTATCCTATACTGCTTAATGGCATATCTCTGAGAGAGTTATCAAAAAAAATAGTTGTGTTTTCTTTTTTTATATCTCTGTTACAAATATCAAATCTTGAGCTGATATTACCAAAAGCAGAAAAAAATGCTGAAAAAATCTACAGACATCTTAAACATAAAGATGAGGTTGAAAAAAACCTTATAGCTTTCAATACATGGATAACCCTTGATAAGAAAACATTTATGTATTTTGATATTTTGGATTTTGAATCCAAAACAGGAAAAAATATCGTCATTATAAAATTGGATAAAGAGTTTAAACCTGTATTTAGAATAGAAGGCAAAAATTTTTTTATAGGTGAAAAAAAGATTGTTATATCTTCAGGAAAGGTTGTTGACCTTAAAAACCCTTTTAACTTTCAGATTTCATCTTTTAAAACTTACCCTTTCTTTACAGAGTTAAATGTAAAAGAGTTTAAAAAACTTATTGAGGTAAAAAAACCAACATCTTTAATGGAATTGTATAAAACAGGTAAAGTTGCGGAAAAGTACGGATATCCTTCATCCTATTACTGGAGTAAGTTTTACTCTAAACTTTCAACTGTTATTTCTCCTTTTATACTTGCTTTTACAATATACCCATTTGTGTGGAAACTTAGAAAGGAAAATCTTCTCCTTATAGTTGTTATGGTACTTGTTTACTGGTACGGTACAGGTTTTATCACATCCCTTGCAGAGGGAAATGTTGTTCCATACTTTTTCATTTTTTCTGTAGATATTGTTTATCTTTTCATTGGCTTTCTCTTTCTTAGAAAGCTTTACTTTGTGGAATTTTAGAGTTTAATTTTTCCTTTGTATTTTTTAGATAGCTCTCTTTTCATTTCCCTTTCTTTTATTGTCTGTCTTTTTTCATATTTTGCTTTACCTTTTGCAAGGGCTATCTCTAATTTTGCTTTACCGTTTTTAAAGTAAAGCTTTAAAGGTATTATTGTTAAACCCTTTTCTTGAACTTTCCCCATAAGTTTAAGTATTTCTCTTTTATGTAGTAAGAGTTTTCTTTTTCTATATGGGTCGTGTTGAAGCCTTGCTGCTGGTTTATATGGGGCTATATACATGTTGTATATGTAAGCCTCTCCATTGTCTATCCTTATAAAAGAGTCTTTCAGGTTTACAGAGCCTTCTCTGAGAGATTTTACTTCAGAACCCTGTAGAACAAGACCAGCTTCATAAGTTTCAATTATCTGGTAGTTATGATAAGCTGCTTTGTTTGTAGCTATCACTTTTATTCCCATAACCTGCTCCAGTTTTTTATAATTGTTAAAAATGTTATCAGGAGTTTAACATGAATAAAATTATATACCTTATATTTGTTGTACTTTTATTTAATGTTAATTCCTTTGGAAAAATTTTCTATGATATGGATGTTGATTTCAATCTTGAAAAGGGAGAGATATACGGAAAGGTAAAAATCTCCTCAGATAAAAAGGAAGAAGTAGATTTATCTACAAAAGGCTTTGAAATAAAAGGATTAGATAAAAAAAAGTTTGTACTCATACCTGAAAAGCCTGTTTTATTTACATTTAAAAGGCGCTTCCACAGTTATTCCTCAAAGAATATAATTACAGATGAAGCCATATATCTGTTTGATAACTGGTATCCTGAGATTAATAGATTGGCTTTTTACAGGCTTACAGTTAACATTCCAGTATCTTTTGTGGGTGTTTCTGAATCTGAGGAAATAGTTCAAAAAAATAATGGAAAAAGTAAACGTATCACATTTTTGATTGATAAACCTTTAGAAAATATCCATTTTATTGCCTCAAAAGACTTTTCTGTAAAAGAAAAAAATTTCAATGGTATAACTGTAGCCACGTACTTTTTTAAGAAAGACAGAGATATAGCTGATATGTACATAGAGAAAACCATTTCATTTATTAGAAAGTATGAAAGTACAGTTGGTAGGTTTCCTTTTAAAAGGTTTTCTATTGTTGAAAATTTCTTTCCCACAGGTTACTCAATGCCTACCCTTACACTTTTAGGTCAGCAGATAGTTAGATTTCCATTCATCACAGAATACTCTTTACCCCATGAAATACTCCATCAGTGGTTTGGATGTTCTGTTTATGTAGATTTTAGTAAAGGTAACTGGTCTGAGGGTTTAACCACATATCTTTCAGATCATTTTTTCTCTAAAAATCCATCAGAATACAGGAAGAATCTGATACTAAAGTATATGGCCTATGTAAACAAAAGTAATGAGTACCCTTTGAAGGATTTTCTTTATAAAAGAAATAGTGTAGATGAAGCTATAGGTTATGGAAAATCGGCAATGTTTTTTCATTTTTTAAGAAAAAAACTCGGTGATAATGATTTTTTTTCAGCTGTCAGGAAATTTTATTCAGAAAACAGATTCAAAAGAGCCTCATGGGAAGATATAAAAAATGCCTTTCAAACTGTTTCAAAGGAAGATTTATCAGGAGTTTTTTACAAATGGCTTAACAAAAAAGGTCTGTTTAAAGTAAAAGTTTTAGATGCTAAAACATATATAGATGTAGATGGATTTTTCAAGCTAAAGCTACATTTAGAAAAAGATAACGATTTTAAAGTACCTTTATCTGTTAGTTTTTACAACAAACAGAAAGATTTTTGCATTAATAAAAATAAAAAAATTTTAACGTTAAAAGATATACCTATTTCTGTAACTGTAGATAAAAACTACAATATTTTCAGGGAATTAGAAGAAAAAGAAATACCTCCAGCTCTGTACTTCTTCTTTGGAG
>CAYTOE010000155.1:0-3703 GCA_964439255.1 uncultured Aquificales bacterium | reverse complement strand
AAGCTGTAAGACATTGCATCAAACAGTTTTTCTGGCACACCTTTTGGAGTTAACCTTTTAATCTGCTGGTTTATAAAAACGGCCTGCTTAGCTAAAAAATCTCTTATCCCCATTCAAAATCCATATCAAAGGCGTTTTTAATATGTGAAATATTATTATGTAGAATTGAGATAATATCAAACCTGATTTCTTTAAAATCTGGATTTTTTTTCAGGATATAAAACTGGGCTGTTTTTAAAATCTTTTTAACTTTAAAGATGTTCACCGTTTCCTCAGGATTTCCAAAAGAGGAATAAGACTTACTTCTTACTTCAACAAAAACAAGCGTATCTTTATCCTTTGCTATTATATCTATCTCACCAAATTTAGAATAAAAATTCCTTTCTAAGATTTTATAACCTTTCTTTTCAAGAAAAGAGGCAGCTATATTCTCAGCTGCCTTTCCAGAAGATTTTTTATCCATTAAAGACCAAAAATCAGGTATTTAAGCCATAAAAGCCCAAGGGCAACTATAACAGTTATAACAGTTACAGGTGTTCCCTGTTTTATAAAATCAAAGAATTTAATTGGGTATCCTTCCCTTTCAGCTAAACCAGCTGCAACAACGTTTGCAGATGCACCTATTATTGTAAGGTTTCCACCTAAGCAGGCTCCAAGGGCAAGAGCCCACCACAAAGGTTCAACATTAAATGATGCTGTTTTGGCAAGGTCTATAAGAACATAAGACATTGCCATTGTAAATGGTATGTTATCAACAATTCCTGAAATGATGGCAGATAGACCTCCAAGTATAAGAATACCAGACATTGGGTCTGTAAGTATTCCTGCAACAAAATGAGCTACATCTTCAAAAACACCGGAATGTTCAAGTCCACCTATTACAATGAAAAGACCTAAGAAAAACATTAATGTTGTCCATTCAACTCTTTCAAAAATCTTTTCTGGGTCTTCTTTAGACCAGAGGAGAAGAATTGAAGCCATAAATAAAGCAATAGTTCCAGCTTCAAGATGTAAGATATGATGTAGGAAAAATAGTAGTATTGTTATACCGAAAACTATAAGTCCTTTTCTCATTAAAACAATATCAAACTCAATTCTCTGCTCTTCAACAATCCTTTCAAGCTCCTTCTTATCTTTTACTTTAGGCTCCAACTGACCTTGCATTTTCATCATACCTATAAAAACAATGGTACCTATTATATGGGTTACGACTATGATTGGAGCTACATTAACAATAAAGTCCATAAATGTAAAATGACCCAATGAACCGATAATAATGTTTGGTGGGTCACCAATAAGTGTTGCTGTTCCACCTATATTTGAGGCTAAAACGGTAGCTATTATATAAGGAACTGGTTTTAGCTTTAACTTTGCTGTTATAGATATAAGTATTGGTACCATAAAAAGAACTGTTGTAACGTTATCAAGGAAAGCAGATAAAACGGCTGTAAGCATCGTAAATGTCAGTATTATTTTTAATGGGTCGCCCTTTGTTATTCTCAATGCCATTGAAGAAAGGATAGAGAAGAAACCACTTTCTATTAAAACAGAAACTATAATCATCATACCTATAAGCAAGAACATTGTGTTGTGGTCTATAGATTCCCATGCCTGTTTTGGAGTAACAACACCTATAAAAACAGCGAGGAAACCACCAAGAAGAGCTGCAGGAACCCTATGGAAAACCTTCTCAAGGACGATCATTGCATAGGTACCGATAAAAAGTACAATCGAAAGCCAGTAAACAAACTCATGACTGTTTAACCCAAGAAGTCCTAAAATTGTGTGTGCGTTATGTTCCACGACTCTCCCCTTTAGTCTAAAAGTATTCCTACAGAATTTTCTGTATTTTCTATATAAGATTCTTTATCTTCTATACTCTGGTTTATCAAAAGCAAATCGTAATTATTTTTCCTCGAGTAATAAGGAACCTCTTTTTTTGGGTCTCCTTTTATTAGTTTTAAAGAAACCTCTTTTCCTTTTAAAGACTTTGCTATAAGATTTTTTATCCTATCCACATGCTCTTCAAACATCTGGGCAACAAGCTGTTTTGCTTCATCTGTAGCATGTGTTTTTGAAAGTCTATGTTCATAAAAACTCTCATAAAAAGAGTAAACAAAGTCATAATTTTTAGTTATTGAAGAGGCAAATTTAAAGGCTAATTTAATATACTTCTCTGTAGATGTTTCTAAATCAATATTTATAAGTATCTTTTCAACCTTCTCTGCATCTTCCCATAAAAGAAGTGTATTGAATTCATTTAATCCTTTTATAAATTTTTCACCATCTGTTAAATGGAATATATGTTCAAAAGGGTTGAGTTTTTGCTGTGTCAGTATAACAAGGTCTGGTTTAAATTCATCTAAAAATGTTCTTGCTTCTCCAAAATCACTGAAACTGCTGAACTCAATATCTATGCCTTTTTCTTTGATTTTTTTTAAAATGCTGTTTTCTTCTTCCTCTGAAAAATTAATCAAAACTAAAAAAAGACCATTACCAAGTTTTTTCGATACTCCAAGAGCAAGAAAAAAATTCTTCCAGTTAAATGTTTCAATCTGAATAAAAACATTTTTTGTAAAAGCCATAACTCTCCCCGTTTATATTTGTTATTTCTTATTTTCGAAAGAAGGAAAAAAATGTTTAACTGTTGTTTTGAAAAAGGACAGGTTTTAAGCTACCTGTCCCATTTTTCTTGCTATTTCATAAAGTCTTCTTATCCTCTCTTGAGTTGATGGGTGTGTGGAAAATAGAGATGCTAAGAAATCACGCCTTAAAGGATTAACAATCATCATATGGGCTGTTCCCGGATTTACTTCTTTTTCTGCAACAGGTGCAAGTCTCTGGGCAGCCATTTCAAGCTTCTCTAAAGCTTTTGCAAGACACAGAGGACATCCGGATATTTCTGCTCCTGTAGCATCGGCAGCAAATTCTCTTGTTCTTGAAACAGCCATCTGAATAAGTGTTGCCGCTAAAGGTGCAAGCAAGAATAGTAAAACAGAACCTATCAGACTACCTATTCCATTATCTTCCTCATCACGTCCTCCAAAGAGGTTAGACCAGAAAGCCATTTCTGCAAGCATTGAAATAGCACCACCAATCGTGGCTGCAATAGATGAGATAAGAATATCCCTGTTTTTTATATGGGCTAATTCGTGAGCTAAAACACCTTTAAGCTCTTCCGGGGAGAGTATATTTAATATTCCAGAAGTTACAGCAACAGCGGCATGTTCTGGATTTCTACCTGTTGCAAAAGCATTGGGAATATCTATTGGAGCAAGGTATATTTTAGGTTTGGGGATACCAGCTTTTCTTGCAAGTTCTTCTACCATATCATGAAGCCATGGTGCTTCTTCATAGGGAATTTCCTTTGCGCCATACATGGCAAGAGCCATCTTATCTGAAAACCAATAAGCAAAAAAGTTCATAGCCATAGCCATAATAAAGGCTATTACCATACCTGTCTGTCCACCTAAAAGCTTACCAACTACCAGAAACAGCCCTGTCAAAATACCCAAAAGAAGGACTGTCTTTATATTCTGCATACAGTTTTCCTCCATATAATCTTAATGATTTTTTATCTCAAATATATTCATGTATATGTGAAATTCCAGTGAAGGATATCATATTTCTGAAAGATTTTGGTATTGATTGGATTTGGTTTAAATAAAAAAAAGCCCCTTAAAAGGGGCTTTCTTTTAATGAA
>CAYTOE010000154.1:0-3732 GCA_964439255.1 uncultured Aquificales bacterium | reverse complement strand
AGAGATTTTTTAGCTAAGCAGGCCGTTTTTATAAACCAGCAGATTAAAATGTTAACTCCAAAAGGTGTGCCAGAAAAACTGTTTGATGCAATGTCTTACAGTTTAAATGCCGGTGGAAAGAGGCTGAGGCCTATTTTGATACTTGAAAGTGCAAAAGCTGTTGGAAAAGAAAGTATTGATGATATAGTTGATATAGCTGTGGCTTCAGAGTTTATTCATACCTACTCTCTTATTCATGACGACCTTCCTGCTATGGATAACGACGATTTAAGAAGAGGAAAACCAACCTGTCATAAAGTGTATGGTGAAGCCATAGCCATTCTTGCAGGAGATGGACTCCAGTCTTATGCTTTTGAAATGATTTCATCAAAAAAAGATATATCAGCTGAAAAACTTGTAAGAGTGATAAACACCCTTTCCCATGGAACAGGTGTTTATGGAATGGTTGGCGGACAAGCAGCTGATATTTTACATGAGAAAGAAGGTTCTTTTAGTGATATTGAATTCATCCACACCCACAAAACAGCAAAATTTATCCAGTCCTGCTGTCGTATAGGAGCTATTCTTGCGGATGCAAATCCCGAAGAAGAGGAAGCTCTTTCTAAGTACGGTTTATATATAGGTATGGCTTTCCAGATTCAGGATGACATTCTCGATGAGATAGGTGATGAAAATAAACTTGGAAAAAGAACAAAAAAAGACAAAGAAAAGAACAAACTCACATATCCATCTGTTTTTGGACTTGAAAAATCAAAAATTATGGCAAAAGAGTATATTGAAAAAGCTAAAAAAGAGATAAAAATTTTAAAGTATCCAGATATACTTTCTGAGATAGCTGATTTTATTATTGACAGGGAGGTATGATGGAAGAAAAGAAAGAACTAAAATATGGTGAAAAGGAGATATTAGAGGCAAAACTTGAACCCTGGCCAAATCCTAATCCAGAAAAAAATTACAGGATAAACATAACATTTCCTGAATTTTCATGTCTCTGCCCCCGTTCAGGTTATCCTGATTATGCAACTATAAAAATAACCTACATCCCTGACAGATATATTGTTGAACTTAAATCCTTGAAGCTTTACCTTAATAAGTACAGAAACCAGTACATTTCCCATGAGGAAGCAACGAATAAGATTTATGATGACCTTTACAATCTTTTAAAACCAAGATTTTTAGAAGTTATAGGAGACTGGAACCCAAGGGGAAATGTGAAAACCATCATTACTGTATCTTCGGAGGAACAGGTTGAAAAAAGTTCTGATTAAAGTATTTTTACTTTTTACACTGCTTTCTGTTTTTTCATGTATTGAAGGAGGTAAAAATTTAGGTTTTACTGTAACAATATCACCTGAGCAGCTTAACTCCTATTTAAAAAAGGAGTTTCCTGTCTCACATAAGTTAAAGTTAGGAAAAATAACACTAAAAGACCCGGAAATTGCATCAATAGATAAAAATGAGAAGATAAATATAGGTATTTCTTTTGATTATAAAGTCCCTCTTTTACCATCAATAAATGGAAGATTTTTAGTGGCAGGGGGAATAAAATACAACCCAAAAGAAAAAGCTATCTTTCTGAAAAACCCAGAAGTAAAAGATTTTACTGTTTTAAACAAAAGAGTACCTTCTCTGCTATCAGCTGAAAGCAGAAGATTAATGAATGATGTTGTTTCTCTGGTTTTTGAAAAAATTCCTGTTTATAGGTTCAGTGATAAAAATTTATACGGAAAATTTATAAAAGATATAAAAGTTCAAGATGGGAAGTTATTAGTAAGATTTGGTCTTTAACTCTTGAAATCTTCCTCTTTCCTGTTGTTATTTCCTCTCCATATAAGATAAAATAGTTTTGTTATAAACATTAAAAAGAGGAATTAATGGCAGAAATATTAACATTTCAGGATATAATACAGACACTTCAGAGATTTTGGACAGAAAAAGGTTGTATTTTATGGCAACCTTACGATATAGAAGTTGGTGCGGGGACTATGAACCCTGCAACATTTTTGAGAACCTTAGGTCCTGAAGACTGGAATGTTTGCTATGTTGAACCTTCGAGAAGACCTAAGGACGGTAGATACGGTGAAAATCCAAACAGACTCCAACATTACTACCAGTTTCAGGTTATACTGAAACCTGCTCCAGAAAATCCACAGGAACTTTATCTTCAAAGCCTTGAAGCCCTTGGTATTGATTTGACAAAACATGATATCCGTTTTGTTGAAGATGACTGGGAAAGTCCAACCCTCGGTGCATGGGGGCTTGGATGGGAAGTCTGGTTAGACGGTATGGAAATAACCCAGTTTACATACTTTCAGCAGGTTGGAAGTCTTGATTTACCTTCTGTCAGTGTGGAAATAACATACGGTCTGGAGAGAATAGCAACTTACCTTCAGGGTGTTGATAGTGTTTATGATATAGTCTGGGCAGAGGGGCTTACATACGGAGATATATACAGGGAGGCTGAAAGGCAGTGGTCTATATACAACTTTGAGCTTGCAGATGTTGATATGCTTTTTAAAACATTTGATATGTATGAAAAAGAAGGTTTTAAGCTTATAGAGAAAAATCTGCCTATACCTGCTTATGATTATGCCCTTAAATGTTCCCATATATTTAACCTTTTAGATGCAAGGGGTGCTTTATCTGTTAATGAAAGGGCAAGGTTTATAGGTAGAGTAAGAAATTTAGCGAGGGAGTGTGCAAAAGCTTTTGTTAAACATAGAGAAGAATTGGGATTTCCTTTATTAAAGAAAAAAGAAAAACAGTCTGCATAAAAACAGTATTAGAAAAATTAAATGAAATATAAAAGATGTAGTATGTTTAAATTAACTAAAGAGGCAGGTAAATGGTTGGAAAAACTTACTTACTTGAAATAGGAACAGAAGAACTACCCCCTAAAGCGATTAACAGTGCTTTAGATTTCTTCAAGAATGTTTTGAAAGAAAAATTTGAAAAATTTTTCCTTGTCGATTCACCAGATAATATAAAAATCTATGGAACACCGAGGAGAATATCCTTTCTGTTGAAAAATCTTTCAGAAAAAGAACCAGACCAGGAAAAAATTATTTTGGGACCTCCTGCAAAGGTAGCTATTGATGAAAATGGTAAATTTACAAAGGCAGCTTTAGCTTTTGCGAATAAAAATAATATAGATATAGATAACCTCCAGATAATAGAAAATGAGAAAGGAAAATATATAGGCGCTTCTATAAAGATTGAAGGAAAAAAGATAGAAGAGTTTATTCAGGAAGAGATACCCCAGATTATCAGTAAAATCCCATTTCCAAAAAGTATGAAATGGAATAGTACAGGTTTTAGATTTTCAAGACCTATAAGATGGATAGTTTCTCTTTTAGATGAAGAGGTAATAACATTTGAGATAGGTGGCGTTAAGGCAGACAGATATACACATCTACACAGATTCATGACAAAACCTGTTGGTAGAGGAGAGAAGAAAGAAATACCATCTGCTTCTTCATACGAAGAAATAACAAAACTCGGTTTTATAATTGCAAGTTATGAAGATAGAAAAAAGGCTATAGAAACTCAGATAACAGGATTTGCAGACAGGATAAATGCTGAACCTATTTTAGATGAAGAGCTTTTAGATGAAGTTACAAATCTAACAGAATTCCCTGTTGGTATATTAGGTGATTTTTCTCCAGAATACCTTATTCTTCCTAAAGAGGTAATAATAACTGTCTGCAAAGTTCACCAGAGATACTTTAACTT
>CAYTOE010000153.1:0-3758 GCA_964439255.1 uncultured Aquificales bacterium | reverse complement strand
AGCTATTGCATTGGAATCTATATCAATGCCTAAAAGCATGAAATCTCTCTTTTTTAAAAAGTTAGCTTCTTCAAGAATATAAATAGCGATGCTATAAATTTCTTCACCTGTTGAACAAGGTGCGCTTAGAATATTTATTGTTTCATTTATAGGTCTAATGCTATCTATTTCTGGAATTATATTTTTCACAAGAATTTCAAATTGGTATTTTTCTCTAAAAAAATAAGTTTCATTTACAGTTATAGTATTAACCAACTCCTGCAACAGTATAGAGTTTTTATTGGAGTTTATATCCTCTAAAAATTCAGTAAGGTTTTTGTAGTTGAACTTTTTCATTAAACTTTCAATTTTCTTTTTGTAGATACCGTTTAATTTGCTGTCATCTATAAATATCCCATATTTTGAGCTTAAGATATCCCTTAACTGTCTTAGTTTATGCGCAGGTAATCTGTACATAACTTTCTCCTAAATAGTTTTCTGATTTTTAAACTCAGAAATTATCCAGTTAGGATTTATAATGTTTATAATCTCATTTGACTTTGTAATAATTGTTCCCTTAATAAATTGAAAATCATCTTCAAATTCTGCTATATTCTCTTCAGGGATAGAGAGTATATCTTCTATATCAGATATAAGAACAGCTATTTTAAGTCTGTTATCTTCCATTACTAAAATTTTGGACTCTTCAAGAGAATCTTCCTTTGTCTGATTTAAAATGTGATAGTATGATATTAAGAAAAAAGATTCTCTTTCTGTAGCTATAATCCCAATTATTGATTTATTCTCAGTTGGATAGCTGCTAATATAAACATCAGAGTACTCAAGTACTTCACTAACATTTTTCATTTTTATTCCAAATTTTTCTTTTCCAATCCTAAAAATCAAAATATCAACAATTTTTTTATTATTTGCTTTTTTTTCGTTGTTTTTACCATTTATTACAGAGAATTTTTCCACCGCATTTATTATAAAAGAGTCAGATAGGATTGGAACCACTTTGTTATTGTAAACAATAAAATCTTTTACAATGCTACTGTCATTTGTACCTATATTTATTTCAGATTTTTTAACACTAAATATATCAACAATATCATCTGCTAAAAGAGAAAAAATTTTGCCATTATTTTCTATTATTATTAAGTTTTCTTCCTTTTTCGTTGTTTTTAAATTAAAGATTTTTTTCAGATTACCAGCTTTTACAACGTTTTCTTTAACGAGAAAAGCTCCTTCTATCCACTCATCCTCTTTTGTTATGGTTTTTTCTAAACTTTCAATATACTCAACTTTCTTAACAAATTCTGTATTTATGGCAAAATATCTGTTATCCAATGAAAAAATTAAAAAACTCTCTTCCTTATCCTGATTTTTATCCTGTTTCATAAAAAGCAGATTTACAAAGTTTTTTTGTTTAAGTGGTGGAAGTTTAACATTCTTTGATATAAATTCTGGAGTAATTTCTTCCAATATTCTTCCCTGTAAATTATAAAAATTCACTATATCATCGCCTTCCCCTGTCTTTTCTATCTCCTGTATCTTCAATATTTCATCCACAATCAAGGAAAAATATTTTTCTTTAGAAAAAATAGTTATAACCGTTTTTCCTATAGGTTTGTTACATTCTTTTGATAATTGAAGTAATGATTCCAGACAAATAAGGGGATAAACATGTCTGTTATGGAATGTAAACCCTACTACATGTTCATGAAGTAAAGGAAGAGTCTTGATATTTTCTATATCAAAGATATTTTTTATAAATTCTGTTCTGATACCAAATAAATGTCCTTTAACTTTAAACTCAAGGAGATTTATTTTCATCCCTCCCCCCTTTTACGATATTTTGTTTGTATATTCTGCTATAGCATGAATAGCTATATTCATTTCATTTGCTATTTCTAATATCTTTTCTGCCACTTCTTTAGAGTCTATTACACTTTTATGGGATATTTCTGCTGCTTCTTTTATCTGTTGAGAAGCTATTTTCGTTTGCTCAAGAGCTGTAAGCATTTCAGATACAGATTTCATAAATAAAGAAACTTTGCTTTCTGTTTCTTTTATATTTTCCATGCTTTTATAAAGCTCATTTTCTATACGCTGTAATTTTTCATTTTCCCTTTCTTGGGTAAGTATTATGTTATTTATCTCTACTGATATCATGTCATTTTCTTCTTGAAGTTTATCTATTATCTCTATAACTTTATCTAAGTTTTCCTCTGAAGTTGATGCTAACTCCCTAATATCATTACTAACTTCACTAAAGCCTTCCCCCAACTCACCTATTCTTATAGCTTCTACAGCACCATTAATAGAAAGTGCAGCTGTTTGAACAATAGCCAGCTCTATTTTTCTTATAGTATTGTTCAAAGAGTTTATTTTTGACTTTACAAAATTTAGCTCTATTTTTCTTTTTTCAGCTATTTTAGAGTTATTATTAGCTTTCTGCTTCACATCTTCTAACATATCTATTAACTCTTCAAAATATTTATTTACTTTCTTTAAAATCTTATCTATCTTTTCAACCAATGAATGTGTCTCTTTAATATATGAAACACACCTTTCTGAAACCTGAGCATTTCTAATTGAATCGTTCTTTGATATTTCAGCTGCCTGTTCTATCTGGTCTAAAGCTTCCACAACCTGTTCCATCGATCTTTCTAACTCTTCTATGGAAGAAGATAGTTGTTCGGAAGCTGTAGCAACTTCATGTATAGAATTTTCTTTATTTTCAGAAAAGAATTTAACCATGTTTTCTTTTATAAGAAGAACAGCCTCTTCAGCTTGAGAAAAAGCCTGAACCTGCATTCCTATAGTACTGTTAACCTGTGCTACAGAACTTGCACTTTCTTCAGCCGCTGCTGCTATTGTTTCTGCCCCTTGATGGAGGATATCTATTTCCTCAACTACTCTTCCTATAGATTTTAGAATTTCTTCTAATTTATTAACAAAACTATCTATTAAATCAACAATCTCTCTCATCTTTCGTGAAGAATCTAAACTTTTAATTGCAGCAGAGTCCATATCATTTTTTACCGTTACTATGCCATTTTTTATGTTCTGTATACTCTTTTGTATTGTTTCAACAATATCTTTTATAAGTAATGCCTGATTATTGGCTTTTGAAGCCATTGTTCTTATTTCTGAAGCCATAACAGTGAAACTTTTGCCTTTTTCTTTTGCCCTTGCTGCTTCAATAGCAGCATTTAATGCCAATAAGGATGTCTTTTTCGCTAATTTTGTAATTAAGTTCACAGCATCATTTATATTTTTAGAAGATTCATAAAGATTTTCACTTTTTTCAGCTATTCT
The DNA here is from genome assembly GCA_964439255.1 of uncultured Aquificales bacterium. Taxonomy (GTDB): domain Bacteria; phylum Aquificota; class Aquificia; order Aquificales; family Hydrogenothermaceae; genus JAADDV01. The sequence continues at coordinate 455 of CAYTOE010000153.1, read as the reverse complement.
TTCAGCTGTTTGCGCAGTTTTTTTCATTCCTGAACTTGATTCATTTATAATTTCAGAAAGATTCTTTAAAAGAGCTTGTAGTTCCAAAGATACTTCAGAAACGTAAATAGATTCCTTTTCCAGCATCTTTGAGTCTTTTTTTATCTCTGAAACAGCGCTTAAACTCTCTTCTGCTGCCCCTGCACTTTCTTCTGCAGCCGCGGCAATCTGATCCATCGAACTTTTTAACTGCTCTATAGAAGATAACCCTTCCTTAGTTTTAGACAGAAGAATATCAACAGTCGATTTTAGCTCCTCATTATTTTCAATAGACAAACTATATATATGTTTATCAGAATTATCTTCCCTACCTTTCTGAGAAGTAAGACCATTTTTTCCTAATATTATGAATGCCATAGCGCACCTCCTAATTTTTTTGATTTTTTATTTAAAAATTGGAGCAAATATGTTTTATA
>CAYTOE010000152.1:0-3848 GCA_964439255.1 uncultured Aquificales bacterium | reverse complement strand
TCTTAACGCATCTCCATTAGCAAAATTTATATTATATCTCTTCATCCACATTAACTTTCTTTTAGATGGGGGACCTGGCCACCTAACAGCCACTAGTGGCTGTTTGGTGCCATTCTGGCCACCTAACAAAGCTCCAAGTCTTGGAAGTCCACAAATCTGATAAACATCACTCCAGGTATCGTTTTTTAAAACCTTTAAAACTTCATTCTCAAAAAGCCATAAGTCAAGCTCCAAAGCACCCACCGATATAGCCTTTTTGAATATATTTGATGGCTCTATCTTATAATGAACATCCCTTAAATAAGGTGTTTTTACCCTGATAACTTCAAACTCATCTTCTAATTCTATTGGTTCTTTGTAATTATTAGCAACCCCTATAACAAATCTTATATTATGCCCCCTTTTTTTTAATGCTCTTGCAATATTTAGATCAAAATTTTCCCCTCCGCCAAACTTAATCCCCATCATACGATTGATAAATGTTATGTTCATTTTTAATCCCTCATATAGACATCTCTTGTGTAAACTTTATTTTTTACATCTTCTAAGTCTTCTGAGAATCTATTTGCTACTATCAGATCTACATTTTCTTTAAAAGCTTTTAAATCCTTCTCCACTGGAAAATCCATAAATCTATCTTCCTCTATTAATGGCTCATATATAACCACATCTATATCCTTTGCCTTTAGATACTCAATAATATCTATTATCGCTGCTGAACGGTGATTGTCTGAGCCTGCCTTCATGCTCAGTCTATACACACCTACAACTTTTGGTTTTCTCCTTACTATCTGCTCTGCTATGTAGTACTTCCTTGCTATGTTTGACTCTATTGTGGCTTTTATCAGATATGTTGGTATTCCCCTTTCCTGATAGTTTGCAAGTAACTGTTTTGTGTCTTTTGGCAGACAGTAGCCTCCGTATCCAAATGATGGATTATTGTAATGCATACCTATTCTTGGATCTAAACATACTCCTTCTATTATCTCTTTTGCATTTAAGCCATGACTTTCTGCAAATGTATCAAGCTCATTAAAAAATGCTACTCTCATTGCAAGGTATGTGTTTGCAAACAGTTTTATACTCTCTGCTTCTACCGAACCTGTAAATAAAACAGGTATATCCTTTTTTATTGCTCCTTCCTGTAGAAGTTTTGCGAATATTTTTGCTTCTTCTGATTTGTCTCCTACCACTATTCTTGATGGATAGAGGTTATCATAAAGGGCTTTTCCCTCTCTTAAAAACTCTGGTGAGAAGATAATTTTATCTGTGTTGAATTTCTGTCTCATTCTATCTGTGAAACCAACTGGAATAGTTGACTTTATAACAATTGTTGCTTCAGGGTTTATCTGCCTCACTTCTGATATAACAGCTTCCACAGATTTTGTGTTGAAGTAGTTTGTTATAGGGTCGTAGTCTGTAGGTGTTGCTACTATAACAAAATCTGCATTTTTATAAGCTTCTTCCGGGTCTAATGTTGCTTTCAGATTAAGTGGTTTGTTTTTCAGATAATCCTCTATATCTCTGTCTATAATAGGTGATATTTTTTTATTGATAAGCTCAACTTTTTTTGGGTCTATATCTTTTAAAACCACTTCATTTTTCTGTGCTAATAAAATGGCATTAGACAGCCCTACATATCCTGCTCCGGCTACTGAAATTTTCAATGAAAGGAAACCTCCCTTTTATATGTAAATTATCTTTTTTTAAATCAATATTTTATCATATTAAAAAGAACTTATACAGTGGCAAAATCCAACAGCTATAGCATCGGCTTCATCAAACGTTTCTGGCTTTTTACCAAATAGTTTTTCTACCATGAATGAAACATCCTCTTTTTTTGACCATCCATACCCTGTTATAGCGTTTTTTACCTGTTGAGGTGTGTATTCATAAACAGGTATGTTGTAAAGAGCGGACAGAAGAAGGATTACACCCCTTATCTCTCCCAATTTTATTATTGTTTGAGGATTTTTCCCATAAAAAGAGGATTCAAGGGCTATTTCCGATGGTTTTTCTTTTTCTAATATATCTTTCAATTTTTCAAAAATGAATTTAAAATTTTCAGGCTTTTTTTTAGGTGGTTTTATAGTACCAGAATTTAAAAGAACAGGTTCAGGTCTTTTTTTTATAAAAATGGAAAACCCGGTTTTGTAGTTTCCCGGGTCTATACCTAATATTTTAACCATTATGATACTTTTGCCATAATCTCTTCAGGAATTTCAAAGTTTGAGTAAACCTTTTGAACATCGTCGCTATCTTCAAGTGCATCAAGAAGTTTCAGAAGTTTTTCTGCTTTCTCACTATCTTTTATTTCAACAGTTGTTGTTGGGATTTTTGTAAGTTCAGCTTTCTCTATTTCAACACCTTCTTTTTCAAGGTTTTCTTTTACAGAATAAAGCTCTTTAGGTTCAGTTCTTATTTCGTAGTGCTCCTCATCATCCATTATCACGTCCTCAGCGCCAGCTTCTATAGCTTTTTCAAAAATAGTTTCTTCATCATATTTTGATTTTGGAACGTATATAACTCCTTTTTCTTCAAATAAGAATGAGACACATCCAGATGAACCTAAATTTCCCCCATGTTTTGTGAATATATGTCTAACTTCTGAAGTTGTTCTATTTCTGTTATCTGTTAGGCACTCAACAATAACAGCAACACCTTCTGGTCCGTATCCTTCGTATGTAACTTCTTCGTAAGAAACACCTTCAAGTTCACCGGTACCCCTTTTTATGGCTCTTTCTATATTTTCAATAGGCATATTTGCTTTTTTTGCTTTCTCTATAGCTATTCTTAATCTTGGGTTAAATTCAGGGTCTCCACCACCCTGTTTTGCAGCAACTGTAATTTCTCTTAAAAGTTTTGTAAAAATCTGTCCTCTTTTCGCATCCTGTCTTGCCTTCTTGTGTCTAATATTATGCCATTTACTATGTCCAGCCATTTTTTAAAACCTCCTGTCTTTATTTTCACAGCAAAAATATTTCATTTTCCTTTAAATTCAAATATATTATAGCCTTATGGAAAGAATATATTATACACTTCTAAAAAAATACGGTTATCAAAACTGGTGGCCAATCTATGATGGAAAGGAGCCTTTTATAGAGATATCTGTTGGTGCTATTCTCACACAGAATACAAGCTGGAAAAACGTTGAAAAGGCTATTTTGAACTTAAAAAGAGAAAATCTTCTCACTAAAAACAGTTTAAAAAATGTGGATGAAAAAACACTTCAGGAGCTTATAAAACCTGCAGGCTTTTATAAGAGAAAAAGCAAAACGATAAAGTCGTTTATTGAAAAAATAGATGGAAGAAAAGATATAGATAGAGATTTTTTATTATCAATAAAGGGAATAGGAAGAGAAACAGCAGATACAATCCTTCTGTACGGGCTTAATAAACCTTTTTTTGTAGTGGATGCTTATACAAGGAGAATTTTTTCGAGGTTAGGGCTTATAGATTCTTCTTTAAAGTACGATGAAATACAGAATATTTTTCAAGAAAAGCTTTCAAAAGATACAAAAGTTTATAAAGAATTTCACGCTTTGATCGTTGAACATGGGAAAAGACACTGTAGAAAGACACCATCCTGCTCAGACTGTGTACTATCGGAAACATGCTATTTTCACAGAAAGAATAGTAGTTAGAAGGTTATAATAGTTTTTAGTTAACCTTTTTAAGAGGAGTAAAGATTGAAAGATTTAATCTCTGTAAATCAGATTAATGAAGAGATTTTTTACACTATCCACAACTTTTTCAAAGAGTACAAAAAAAGATACAAAGATGGTGAAACAAAGATATCAGACTTAAGAGGATACTCAGTTCTCCTTCCATTTTTTGAAGAATCAACA
>CAYTOE010000151.1:0-3885 GCA_964439255.1 uncultured Aquificales bacterium | reverse complement strand
TGCGCTTGACTAAGTGTAAAAAAATATTACAATATTCCTTAGCGCCGGTCTTGCTAATTTCCCCCTTCCCCTCCCTTTCCTTTTTTTATTTTTACTTTTCTACCGTTGTAATTTCTAAAAAGTATGTAATCTTCTTTTTCTTCAACTATATAATCTGGCATAACAGGTACTTTTCCTAAACCTCCTTCGAGGTCTACAGCATATATAGGAAAACCTAAACCTGAAACTCTTCCCCTGAGATGTTCTAATATTTCGACACCTTTTTTCAGTTCTGTCCTGAAATGGAGAACCCCTTTTGTTGGATCACAGTAGAATAGATAATAAGGTTTTATTTTAACTTTAAGTAGGTCTCTCATAAGGTTTTCGATAGTATTTTTATCATCGTTTATTCCTCTCATAAGAACAGTCTGGTTTAAAACAGGTGTTCCCGTCGAAAGAATATTTTTTACAGCTTTTTTTGTTTCTGACGTAATTTCATCTGGATGGTTAAAATGGGTAACAAGCCATACTTTATCGTATTTATCAAAGAGTTTTAAAAGATTTTCATCGTAAAATCTGAAAGGGTTAACAACAAGCTCTCTACTTCCAATTCTTATAATATCAACATGCTCTATTTCATACAGATTTTTCAATATGTATTCAATTTTTCTGTTTGGAAGTGTCAGAGGGTCTCCACCAGAGATAAGGACTTCTCTTATCTGTCTGTTTTTTCTTATATATTCAAACATTTTTTCGTACTCTTCTTTTGTTCTTGCTCTCTCCTCTTCTAAAAACATCCTTTTTCTCATACAGTGACGGCAGTAAACTGAACAGAAATTTGTTGCTCTGAAAAGTACCCTGTCAGGATACCTATGAGTTATACCAGAAACAGGGCTCATTATATCTTCTTTAAATGGGTCTAAATAACCATTTTTCTGCACATTTTCATCAAGTTCTTCAAGTGAAGGAAATATCTGCCTGAATATGGGATTTTTAAATGAAAACTCTTTTATGAGTGAAAAATAGTAAGGTGTTGTCCCAAAGTGAAATACAGAGGATGTTTTTATAAAAGCTTCTTTTATTTCTTCTTTTATATATAGTATCTTTTCAATATCATGTATTGATTTCAGTCTGTTTCTTATCTGCCATTTCCAGCTTTTCCACTGTTTTTCCTGTATATTTTCCCATACAGGAAAATTTTTCCAGTAACCCTTTTTTAACTCTTGCATTTTATGGATGGTTGTAAAGAAGATGTGCTATATATTCATTATCAAACAGGTTAAGCATCACAAGGATAACATAAGACACAAAATAAAAAACAGAAAGGGGTTCACTTTCTTTTTTAAATAAAATACCCCTTACGATAAGTACAATAAAAAAAGAAATAGTCAAAATTCCGCCTAAAATGTAGTGCAGATGAAATATATTCAGATTTTCATGGAACGTTAGCATATTTTTCAGTTCTATAAGACCTGTTGCTCCAGCCATCAGTACGAGAAAACTACCAAATATCACTAATCCACCGGCTATATTAGATACAAGTTTTTTCTTGGAAACAATGCCAGCAAGCTCAAAGAAAAAACCAAGGAGGGGTATTAAAACCCCAAACCTTCCAAATAAAGCATGAGCTAAGTTGTAATCCATCTTTCTCTCCATTTATTTTGCAACTTCAACAAATCTCGATTCTCTTATTGTTGTTACTTTAATCTGTCCCGGGAATTCAACCTCTTTTTCTATCCTTTTTGCGATTTCCTTTGTAAGCAGGTATGCTTCCTCATCTGATAGTTTTTCTGCATTTACAATTATTCTTACCTCTCTACCAGCCTGAATAGCAAATGATTTTTCAACATTTTCAAATGAGTTTACAATAGCCTCAATCTTTTCAAGTCTGTTTATATAGGACTGGAGAGCTTCTCTTCTTGCTCCTGGTCTTGCAGCAGATAGGGCATCTGCAGCTGCAACTAAAACAGCTTCTGGATATCTTGCAGGTTCATCATTATGGTGGTATAGGATTGCGTTTATAACAACATCAGGTTCACCGTATCTTTTAGCAAGCTCTGCTCCGACTTTTGAGTGGGAACCACCGACCTCATGAGAAATGGATTTTCCTATATCATGCATTAATCCACCTCTTCTTGCAGCTTTCTCATCAAGTCCAAGTTCTGCAGCCATCATTCCTGCAAGATATGCAACCTCTTTTGTGTGGAGTAGAACATTCTGTGTGTAAGAGGTTCTGTAGTAAAGTTTTCCTATGTAGTAGTAAAGTTCAGGGTGAACATCTGTAAAACCAAGTTCAAGACATGTTTCCTCTCCAAGTTTTCTAACATGTTCTTCCATCTCTTCTTTAACTTTTCCTACAACCTCTTCAATTCTTCCAGGATGTATCCTTCCGTCAGCTATTAATCTCTCTAAAGATTTTTTAGCAATCTCTCTTCTAAGCGGGTCAAAAGATGATATGGTCACAATATCAGGTGTGTCATCAATGATAAGGTCAACTCCTGTTTCCATCTCAAAAGCTCTTATATTTCTACCTTCTCTACCTATTATCCTTCCTTTCAGATCATTTGAAGGAAGGTCAACAACTGAAATTGTGTAAGAGGTTGTTACTTCAGGAGCTAATCTCTGTATAGCTGTAACTAAGTTCCATTTAGCCTCTTTTTCAGCCTCTTTTTTAGCCTGTTCTTCAATCTCTTTTGCAAGTTTTGCAGCCTCAAGCTTAGATTCTTCTTCAACTCTTTTCATAAGCTCTTCTTTTGCTTCTTCTTTTGTCATTGATGCTATTCTCTGGAGTTCAAGCATGTACTGTTCTTCTGCTGCCTTTAGTTTTGCCTCTTTTTCCTCTATTTCTTTCTGAATATTTCTTATTTCTTCTTCAAGTTTCTTTATCTCTTCCCATTTTCTATCAAGCTCTTCTTCTCTATGCTCAACTCTTGCAAGTCTTTTTTCAAGCTGGGCTTCCCTTGCCATTAATGTTTTTTCCAGTTCCTGAAGCTCCTCCCTTTCTTTCCTGAACTCCTGCTCTAATTCCTGTTTTCTTTTAAGTATTTCTTTTTCTATAAGTATTTCCTGCTTCTGTTTAAGGTCTTCAGCTTCCCTTACTATTTTTTCTGCGTTTATTTTTGCCTTTTCTTCAGCTTCCTTTAATATCTCCTGTGCTTTCTTTTTAGCTTCTTCCTGAATTTTATCCCTTTCTAAGATAATTTTTTTAGCCTCTTCTTCCTTTTCCTTTAAAGCTTTCATAACTGTAGTTTTACATGCTGCATAACCAGCAGCTCCACCAACTGCTAATGCCGATATACCAACAACTACTTCAATCATTTCTTTCCTCCTTTGTGTGTATTATTTGTGTTGGGGTGATAATAAGGTCCAGAGGAACATCATGTTCTTCAGCAGGTATCTCCTGGACAATCTGAAAATCATAAGCTAATCCTATTTTTTTAGCTTTTGTTTTTAATAGGAACCTGTCATAGTAACCTTTTCCATAACCAAGCCTATGACCTTTTCTGTCAAAAGCTACTCCAGGAACAATAACAACATCTATTTTTTCTGGAGATACAGCTTCTCCTTCAGGTTCTTTTATTCCAGCATAACCTTTTTTTAACTGGAATAGATTATTAATCTTAATGGGAATTATATCTTTTCCCTGAACCTTTGGTAAAAGGACAGATTTGCCTTCTTTTAGGAGTTTTTGTATTACAGGTAAGGTATTAACCTCATTTTTGTGTGGATAGTATAGAAGAATATACTTAGATACTTTTATCTCAGGTAGAGATAAAAGCTTCTGTGTAATCCTATTTGAATCTTCTTCTGTTGCCGTGTGAAGCTCCCTTTTCTGAAGAAGAGCCTCCCTTATTAGTTTTTTCAATCTGACCTCCCATTAAATGGAAGGTCACGCGGTGGCTTTAT
>CAYTOE010000150.1:0-3924 GCA_964439255.1 uncultured Aquificales bacterium | reverse complement strand
CAGCTCACGGTGGTAAAGTATTCTGGGGTAACCAAATATTCTCTAAAGCAAAAGCTCTTAACCCAAGAATCGGTGGTGGTTTAGGAACATTCTCAGCTATACTCACAGTTGGAGCTCCTGTAAGAGATGTAGAACTTGCTGTTGGTGATTCAAGACCAGGAAAAGGAAAAATGCTCCCTGTTTACGATGCAAGATTCGGTTTACAAGGTGGTGTTGAAGACGGTGGATATAGAACAGCTGACTTTGATGAAGACTTCTTCGAAAAATAATCATAACTTAACTGCCCTCCATATGGGGGGCAGCCTCCTTAAAGTAAAAAATATAAACATAAATACAAAGAGGAAGCCCTCGTGGGGGAAGGGGGGACCCTTTTTTCTTTTTTTATTTATTTAAAAAATTTTTTCTAAATATATTGTACGTTTTTTTTGCCAAAAATGAAGCTTTTTCTGAGGCTTCACTGACATAACCTTTCATATATTCTTTTCTTTCAAATACAGATTTTATTTTCTCTAAACATTTATCTTCCTTTTTGATCAATTCTTTAAGTTCTATATTTAAATCTTCTAAACCTAAAAGTTCTAATGTATTTGTCATCTTGTGTTCATAAGAAAGAGAAACAAAAGGTACTTTGTTTCTTATTGCAAAAATAACGGAATGATACCTTGCTCCCACCAAGAATAAAGAATTTCTAATAATTAACTGTTGAATATCAGAACTGTATGTATCGTTTAATACATATACGTTTTTGTTTTTTAACTTGCTTTTTAATTTTAAAAAGTATGTGTAGTCATTTTCCTGTCCAAATAGCTGAGGTAGCATAACAATAGACAAACCTTTATTTAAAAAGTATTCCATTATTTTTAGATATAAATTGTCAACCTCTTCTGGTTTAAAACTTTTGAAATAAACATGCCATCTGTAAAGCTCATTTGGAACAAATACTATATATTCTAATTTTTTTATAAAAGATAGTTCAGGAGGAAATTCTTCTTCATAAAATTCATCTAAAAAAGCCGTATCTATTGAAGAAACGTACTCTATACCGTACTCTTCAGCAAATCTTTGACTTTGTTTATCCCTCAGTGAAACAAATTTGGCTTTCTTTAAAGTTTCTATACCAACTTTTTTAAATCTTTTATCTAAAAAATTATCCTCATAAAAAGGTCCAAAAGATATTGAGTATACAGCTGTATCTTTGGCATAAACAGAGTTAAAAAGACGCCACAGATATTTTCTATCTCTGTAAGGTCCTAAATTAACCCCTCCAGGGGCATTTATTATTTTATCTGCTCTTTCTATAAGCTCTAAAACAGGTGAAAGTTTCTCTGTTTTTATAAAATCAAAAATTTTCCTTTCTAAACTATAAGGAAGAAAAAGAGGCGTCCTTAAAAGAACTTTTTCTAAATATGAGAAATTTGTATAAGTAGGATGATTTATTATTTTCTTTGATTTTATATCTCTACAGAACTTTTCTTCTTCTTTTAGCTCATTTACAGCACTGTACAGAACATGAATCTCTTCCACGCTTTCTTCTTTTACAAGTCTCCTTATCAATGCTTTTCCAGCAGATTCATCTCCTCTGTTTGATGTATGCTGATTTATTATCAGTATCCTCATTTTTCACCTGCTATTTTAAATAAAATTTTATGGGTAAGAAATGCTAAAACCCTTACATGTATTTTGGGAAATCTTTTAAAAATAACATTTTTATAAAAAGGTGTCTGGAACAGGTTTTTCATTTTTTTATAAAACTTTTTGTATTTTCTCTGGACATACTTTTTTTCAAGTGTGTATCTCTGGGATTTTACAACCTCTTCTTTTGTTATTTTTTCCTTTATGCAAAGGTATTTATCTTTAATAGCATTTTCAAGTAAAAGATACCCTTTTTCAGTATTTGCAATAGTTATTGTTGCACCTTTTTTTTCATTTTTTACATATCTTTCAAGCCACGGGTCGGCAACTACAATATCACTGTTCATCCCGAATGTATCTTTACAAGAAATACATCTATCAAGGGAAAATATTAGAGAGTGAAATATATACATCCATATAGAATAAGAGTTATCCACTCTGTACTCCTTACCATCTTTTGTTTTTATATAAATACCTGAAGGCCAACCATTTCCTCTGTATCTGAGAAATTCAACATATTTCCTTTCTATACCTAAATAATCCAATAGATAATATGTAGCTTCCTTTGTTTGCTGTGCAGAGCAGGTCAGCGATATAACAAATACATCTTTTTTATTTCTTCTTGCTATCTCTTTAATGGCTTTTACCTGACAGGGAAGAGCTGTTACAACGAATCTGTCTGTAAAACTGTTTATATTTTTTTTGATAAAAGAAACAATATCTATTTCATGGTAAATAGAGCCTGTTATCCTGTAATCTTCGTAAGAATAAGCTATTTTAGGAATGTAAAAGCTTTCAGGAGAAAACTCAAATGTAAGTGCGGAAGAAACATATCCTTTTTCAAACATAAACTTTATAAGTTGACTTACAACACCACCAGCGCTACTTCTGTATCTCAGGTTTTCATCACAGGCATACAGGATAAAAGGCTGGTATTTAAAGTCAGGTTTTTCTATTTTTATTTGACCCATTTTCACTCTCTTTTTATGTAAAAAATTCTGATAAGTATAATCAATATATCCGTAAATATTAAAAGATAAATAACAGCAAAATAGCTTTTAAAAAAGTAAAGAACAAAAACTGATAAAAGAATAAAAGCTATTCCAGGAAAAAACTGGGAAAACGCAACTTCTTTATTTCTTCCAATAATAACAAGTCTTTGAAGACCAAGCATATTTATTATTCCGTACGTAAGTATAGTTAAAGAGAGAAGCTTTATTATAGAAACTGTCTCGAAAAAGTTTTTTCCGTAAAGAATAAATGTTATTTCTTTGGAAAAAAAGATAAGAATCAGGATAAAAAAAGTTGAAGAAAGTAAGATAATCTTTAATAGAAATTGCCATTTTTTTAGATATAAGCTGAAGTTTTCTTTATAAATTAAGGAAAGATGAGGATAAAAAGACTGGTTTATAACACCTAATATAGATTTTATTGCATTAATAACTTTTTCGGCTGAAATATAATATGCAACCTGCTGGTTTCCAAGAAACAATCCTATTAAAAAGGATGGTGATGTATAAATGAGAGAAGATGAGGATATAGAAAAAAATATAAAAAAACCTTCTTTGAACGTTTTTTTTAAATGGTTTATATCAAAATCAAACTTTATATCGAATTTTTTTAAAACTATATATATGGATAATATCCCTCCCAAAATATAACCTAAAGAATTAAAAGCAGGAACAAATAAAAAATCACTATCACTTTTTACAAAAATAAAAACAAGAGCAGTAAAAATAACTTTTGAAAGTACGTTTATCAAAGTAATATACTTCATCTGTTCTATCCCTTGAAAAAACCAGACAGGAAACAAAAACTGACCTATAACAATCCCAAAAGATAATAAATACACCGGATAAGCATGTCTAAATTTGTCAGATGAAAAAACAACAATCAGCAAAACTATAAATGACAGTATCAAAAGGACTGTTTTTATTATATAAACAGATGTGAATATCCTTGAAAGCTCTTCTTTGCTGTTTCTGTTAATAGAAACATCTTTAGTTGTCGTAATTGTAAAACCATAATCCACCAAAACATTAAAGTACTGCATAAAAGCCATGGCAAAGAAAATAAGTCCGAATCTTTCTACACTTAAAACCCTTGCAAGATAAGGAAGAGTTAAGAAAGGAAGAATATAGTTAAAGACCTGAAGAGTAAACAAAGAAAAAAAGTTCTCTAAAATTCTTCTTGTAAGCAATTACTCCCCTTTTGAATGTTTACAGAAGAAATATTTTAAACTATTTTAAAAATAACAATCCCTCAGGATTTAAAATTCTTTATATCTTTTTT
>CAYTOE010000149.1:0-3934 GCA_964439255.1 uncultured Aquificales bacterium | reverse complement strand
GGAAAGGTTAGTTTTAGATTTTTATTTTTTAGAAACAGTTTCATCTGATTTTTATATCTGAAAATATACCCTTTTTTGTATTTCTTTATATGTATGCCATTCAAATCTGTTTCTTTATCTAAAAACCTCTCTGTTATACAACCATTTTTTCTCATCAGAAAATTAATATACCCATTATTACCTGAAAGGTGAAAAATACACTCCCTGCTCTTATTTACAATCAAAATATCTGGATATAAGAATCTCTTAAACACATATACCTTGAGACCTGTTTCGTTTTTAGAGAAGAACAGTATAAACAAAAAAAGAACTGCAGAAACAAAAGCTTTATACACATTTTTTATTTTCAGGGCAAAGACTACAGACAAAATTAGTATATAAAAGACTGCAAAAAGAAAAGGAATATCTGTTCCTGTTATATAGAGGCTCAAGCTACTTAAAAAATCAACTATTTTAAGAAAGGCCTCACCTACAAAATCCATAAGTAAAATTAGCGGTTTTAATGAAAAAAGCGTCAACAGATTAAAAATTGATAAAAATATGTAAATATAAAGAATTGGAACAACAACAGGTGTGAGAAAAATCCCTGACAACGAAAAAGCGCCAAAGTGATATATAAGAACAGGAATAACAAAAGCTGTTGCTACAATAGAAACCAAAAATGGAAATATCATATATTTCTCAAATGTTGAAACTGGCCTGTAGGACTTAACAAGCAGTAGTATTCCAAGAGCAGCAAAAAAGGAAAGCTGGAAACCTGCAGAAAAAAGGGATTCAGGAAAAAACAGTAAAATAAAAAATGCAACAGAAAAAAGTATGTTTAAAGGATTTACCCTCAGATTTATAGATTTTCCTAAGTAGTACAAAAATGCTGCTGTTGATGCTCTGATTACAGGAATATTAAAACCTGTTAAAAAGGTGTACACAGGAAGTATCAAAAGGAGTATTTTTTGTCTTAAACTTGCCGGAAGAAAAAATAGTACAAGAAGAACAATCGATATAAAAATCCCTACATGGAAACCTGAAATAGCAAGGAGGTGAACAAGACCTGTTTTTATAAAATTTTCCCTTGTTTCAGATGGTAAATCCCCTTTTTCACCAAAAATGAGAGCAAGTCCTAAAAAATAGCTATCCTGTGATAGCGATTTTTCTTTATACCTATGAATTAAAAAATTTCTGAATAAAAAAATCGGGTAAAACAGGTTTTTTCTGTTATCTATAATAGTAAAATTCTTCATTGGGAAAAGAAAAATTTTATTATCTATAGAATTTATTTTTCCTATAAATGCAAGCCTTGTGTTATAAAAAACATTCTCCACTGTAGCGTCTATAAAAACATTTATTTCTGCATTTATTAAATCTTTGAGCTCAGAATTCACAACCTTACATTTAAATCTGTATTTTCCATTAAAGTTTTTCGGTATAGAGTTGACTATGCATTCTGTAAATACAGTTTTTTCTTTTATGCTCTTATTTACATATTTTGGAGATATATAAAGACCAATAAAAAAAATGAGAAATCCAAGGGAAATAACTGAAAATACATTTCTTGATACCAATGTTAGTAGTATTAAAATCAAAACAGGAAAAATACCTGTATATATGGATAAAGAATATCCTGTATAAATTCCGAGGCTTAAAAAAATCAGCAAAAAGAGAAATAAATAATTCATTAATATAAGATTAATAAACGACAGATAAAAAGCAACACCCTAAAAAGGGTGCTGTAGGGATGTTTATTTTGTTGTTAAAAGGGTTTTTATATATGTTAAACCAAGAATTTCCTGAATTTTAAAAATAATCAACTGTCCATTTCTTGAGTAAGCTACTATAGCTTCTTCACCTACAAGGGAACCTTCCTTTTTCCATCCAGCTTTTGACATGTATTTATCAAAGAAATTGATAAGTTTGTTTATGGATGACTTACCTATAAAAACTAAATAAGCTCTGTAGATACCATCATCTTCATACACAACAGATAAATCTTCCTTTAGCTGAAAATTTACAGGAATAACAAAAGTGTAATTACCAAATTTTTCTGTTTTAGGTTGAAGTACAGCAGGTTCTTTAAGCTGAAGGTTTTTTACTGTGCTTATCTGAGAACAGCCATTTAAAACGGCAAGAAATATGATAGCTAAAAATATTGAAATCCTCTTTGCCATGGAAACCACCTCTAAAATTTTTAACATTAATGTTTCGTCAATCTGCTCACAAATCTTGAGTGGCATGGTAATTGCACAAATAAGAACAAATGCAAAACAAAGGGGGAGATAAAAAATGGCTGCAATATTCAAAAAAGAAGGAAAATATTACATAAAATTCACAGATAGTGAAGGTTTTTCAAGGGTTATGGAACTCAGAGAAGGTAGAAAATATCTGATGAGAGAGTTTGAACTCAGGAAAAGAAAGATTATTGAGTGTAAAAACAATTTACAAAACATAGGCTTTTCAGGAGGAAAAACGTCAATTTTTTTTACAACACACAATGGTATTAAAGGGAATTTATTAGGTTTTTGATATGTTCTATCTCTTCTTTTGAAAACATCTTTTTCGGGAAAATAACAGATACAACAGTGCTGCTGTAATTAGAAACAAGGGATATTTTAAAAGGTTTACCATTTTTTTCAACATGTATGACAAAAATTTGAATCTTATTTTTGTAGTTCTCATGTTCTCCTTTTTTGGATATAGACAGCAGGTTAAACTCATTTTTTGAAAAAATATCTCTCACTGAATTTAAAACATCAATAATGCTTTTATCTAAAGATCTGTATATCATAATTTTCCTTTTGGTATCTGTTGTGTTAAACAGTGGAAAGCACCAAGTCCAACAACAATATCATAAGCATATATACCAATTACAGCCCTATCAGGGAAAATTTCCTGAAGTGTTTTCAAAGCTATTTTATCCTTATCACAGTTATAAATAGGAACTACAACAGCTGTATTTGAGATATAGAAGTTTGCATAACTTGCAGGTAATCTTTCTGGCTTTTCAGAATCGGGATATCTGTAAAAAACAGGGTCTGGCATAGGCAGAGTTACAACATTAAACCGCTTTCCATTTGTATCAGTAAATTTTTTCAGTTTTTCAAAATTCTCCTTTAATGGTTCATAGTTAGGGTCATTTTTATCTTCTTCAATCACAGTTACTATAGTATCCTCAGACACGAATCTCGTTATATCGTCTATATGACCATCTGTATCATCTCCAACTATTCCCTCTCCGAGCCAGAGTATCTTTTCAACACCTAAATAATCTTTCAGGTTGTTTTCTATATCTTCTTTCGACATTTCCGGATTTCGGTTTTTATTTAAAAGACAGCTTTCTGTTGTTAAAAGACATCCTTTTCCATTAACATCAATAGAACCTCCTTCTAAAACCATATCAACAGATAACAGTTCAACGTTCAAAATTTCAGCCATCTTTTCTGCAACTTTGTTGTCAAGCTGGTAAGGATATTTATTTCCCCATGCGTTAAATTGAAAATTAAGTGCTAAAAGTTTTCCTTCTCTGTTTTTTAGAAAGATAGCGCCGTAATCTCTACACCATGCATCATTTGTAGGAATTATATGTATCCTTATATCTCCTCTAACATCAAATTTTTTTAGTCTTTTAATCAGGTCATTTTTGTTCTCCTCATTATCAACGTTTATATGAACTGTTTCACCAAGGGAGATATACTTTACCATCTGGACAAATTCGTCCCTTGCCTCTTCCATTCTGTCAAAAAAAGTTTCATAAGCCTGAGGGTAAGTAGTCCACGTCCCGAAATGTTTTTCCCATTCTGGCGGCATAAAAAATCCCAAATCTTTCGGTTTCAATATATTTCCCATAGATATTAGTATTCAAATATCGAAATATTATAAACAGAAAAAGTTATTTTTTGTTATTTTACTACTCCAACAAGTTTTCTCAGTTTTTCTATCTGGT
>CAYTOE010000148.1:0-3994 GCA_964439255.1 uncultured Aquificales bacterium | reverse complement strand
TGAAAAATTTTCCAAACATAGACGAAGAGGATAAAATATATTTGAAAAAAGTTCTTGAAAAAGCAGAAGAGGGAGCTTTTCCAGAGAAAACTTTATTAAAAAGAATAAATAAAGAAATAGAAAGAGAAAAAAACATTTTTAAAAAATTAGAGATAATACAGGCAAATATTCCAGAAAGTTATTTAACAGAAGAAAACAAAGAGAAAAAAGAAGAAAGTATAGAAGTTGTTTTATCAGTTTATCTAAAGGATAAGGGGAGTTAATAAATGATAGTTATAAACAGTCCAGAAATTCTAAGAGAAGAAGTTTTTGAAAAGAAATATGACGAGGAAAAATATCTTCAATTCCTTAGGGAAATCTTTGGTTCTGATTTAGGGTATTCCTATAAAGATGAAGAGTATGAAAATTTTAAAATCTTAGGAAATACATACTTAGATGATAAAGAAATTGCGCTGTTATCTGTTGAAGTTGAAAACGAAAATAAACTTGAAAATGTCAGAAAATACCACCATCAAACAGTTATGAAATTTTTAAAAGAAAAGGAAATTGACAGTGCTATAGTTGCTTTTTATTGTCCAGGTTGTAAAAATTGGAGAATTTCTCTTTTTTATAGGGAGCATATCTTTGATAATGAAGGGAATTTAATAACAAAGGAAAGTCCTTATAAAAGATTTTCGTTTCTATTAGGAGAAGATGAGCCTTCTTATACTCCTACAAAACAGTTATGGAAATTAATAGAAAAAAGAAATAAAGAAGGATATATAACTTTCGAAGATATAAAAGAAGCCTTTAGTGTAGAAAAATTAACAGATGAGTTTTTCCAAAAATACAGGAAGCTTTATCTAAAATTAAAAGAGCATATAGAAAAGCAGTCAGCAAACTCAAAACTAATTAATAATCTTAAACGAAACGGATATTCAGTAGAAGATTTTTCCAAAAAACTATTAGGTCAGCTTGTATTTCTTTATTTTTTACAGAAAAAAGGCTGGCTTGGAGTCCCTGAAGGAAAACCTTACGGAGAAGGTGATAAAAAGTTTTTAAGGAACCTTTTTGAAAAAGCAAAACAAAACAATCAAAATTATTACCTTGAGTATCTAATTCCTCTATTCTATGAAACTTTGAACAATCCTCGTGAAAAAATAATACCTGACTGGTCGGACTACTTTAACTGTAGAATACCATTTTTAAACGGTGGACTGTTTGAGCCTATTTATGACTATAAAAATATCAATATAAGTATTGATAATGAAATCTTTTCAAATGAAAATGAAGATGGAATTTTAGATATTTTTGATACTTATAACTTTACTGCAAAAGAAGATGAACCTCTTGAAAAGGAAGTTGCAGTTGACCCTGAAATGCTTGGAAAAGTTTTTGAAAATCTGATTTCCGAAAATGAAAGAAAAGGGCAAGGAGCATTTTACACACCAAGAGAAATTGTTCATTACATGTCCCAGCAAAGCATTATTTACTATCTTTCAGACAAGCTTGATTTACCTGTTGAAGAAGTGAAAACAATATTTACAGAGGAGAATTTTGAGAATTTACCAGAAAGTATAAAAAAGAAGGCAAAAGAAATAGATAATGAGATAAAAAACTTGAAAATCGTTGACCCTGCATGTGGTAGTGGTGCTTTTTTAGTTGGTGCTTTACACGAAGTTATAAAGGCAAGGAGTTTATTAAACAAAGAACAGAACAAGTCCCACCAACGTGAGCATGAGCAAAGCGAGTGCGAGCAAGATTTTTATAAATTCAAAAAAGAAGCAATAGAAAACTCTATTTATGGTGTTGATATCGACATTGGAGCGACTGAAATTGCAAAACTTAGGCTCTGGCTTTCTCTAATTGTTGATGAAGAGAATCCTTACAAGATAGAACCACTTCCAAACCTTGAATACAAAATAATGTGTGGAAATTCACTTCTTGAAGAGTTGGTTATTGGTGATGAGGTTATTTCTTTATCAGTGGAAGCAGAATATAAAAAGGATATAGTTTCACAAATAAAAATTTTAGAAAAAGAGTTAGAGGATAAAAGAAAAACTTTTTTCGAGCTTGCAAGGGCAAAAGGAAAAAGCAATAAAGAGGTTAAAGATTTAGAGAAAGAGATAAAAAAACTTGAGAAAAAGATAAAAGAACTAAAAGACAAACCACAGCAAGGAATAAATGCTACACTTCTTGGAATAGCTGACTTAAATGAAGCATTTGAAGAGATTAAAAAACTTCAACATCAGTTTTTTAACGAGCATAATCCAGAAAAGAAAAGGCAGTTAAAAGAAAAAATTGATGAGAAATTGAAAGAGTTTGTGTTAAGAAAAATTGAGGAAGAGGAAAATAAACTGTGGAATAAAATTAAACAAATTAGTAATAAATATGCTGGAAGAAAAATGCCCTCTTCAGAAGAAAAGAAAATAAATAAATATACTAAAATTTTACAGGAATTAGATAACTACAAGCAAAAGCTGAATTTCAGAGGCTGTAATAAAAACTTTTTCCTGTGGCATCTTAACTTTTCTGAAGTTTTTAGAGAAAGAGGCGGTTTTGATATTGTTATAGCCAATCCGCCTTATGTAAGGCAAGAAGCAATAAGAGAAGAAAAAGCAAAATTTAAAGCTGTTAAATATCAAGTTTATAACAGCACAGCAGACCTTTACACATACTTTTATGAAAGAGCTTATCAAATATTATCAAATGGTGGAATTTACTCATTTATTACATCTAACAAATTTATGAGAGCTAAATATGGGAAAGAGTTGAGAGAATTTTTAAAGAACAATACAAAAATAAAAAACATTATAGATTTTGGTGGTTATCAGGTTTTTGAAACTGCAACTGTTGATACGGCTATATTAATCGGTGAAAAAAGTAAACCAAATGGAAATAGTATTCATGTTTGTTTGATACAAGATGATTTTAATAATGAAACAAACATTTATGATTACTGCAAAGAAAAAGGTTTTGAATTTCCACAGGAAAAATTACTACCAGAGGTTTGGACTTTTGAGGATTTGGATATAAAAGAAAAAATTGAGAAAATAGGAATTCCTTTAAAAGATTGGGATGTAAATATTTATCGTGGTGTTTTAACAGGTTTTAATGAAGCATTTATCATAAATGAAGAAACAAGGCAAAAGATTTTAAATAACTGTAAAACAGAAGAAGAGAGAAAAAGAACAGAAGAAATTATTAAACCAGTTTTAAGAGGTAGAGACATAAAAAGATACTACTATAAATGGGCTGGGTTGTATTTAATAGCTACTTTTCCAAGTCTAAATTTAAATATTGATGATTACCCTGCATTAAAGGAATATTTAAAAAGTTTTGGAAAGAAACTTGAACAAACAGGAAAAACTTATATTGACTCCAAAACAGGAAAAAAGATAAAAACAAGAAAGAAAACATCTAATAAATGGTTTGAAACCCAAGATAACATAGCTTATTGGAAAGAATTTGAAAAGGAAAAGATTGTGTGGCAAGAAATAGTTAGAGAACCAAGTTTTGCATTTGATACTAAAGGCTTTTATCCAGAAGCAACCACATTTATTATGACAGGAAAAAGTTTAAAGTATTTGTTAGCAATTTTGAATTCTTATCCAGTAGCTTACTTTTTTAAACAATTTTATGCAGGTGGTGGATTAGGAGAAGAAGGATATAGATATAAGAAAGCTTTTTTAGAAAAACTACCCATTCCAAAAATCACAGAAGACCAGCAAAAACCGTTTATAGAGTTAGTAGATAAAATATTAGAATTAACAAATCATGAAGACTACCAGTACCGCCCAGAACTTCAAGCAAAAGTCCAAGAATACACGAGCCAAATAGACCAGCTCGTCTATAAACTCTACAACCTGACAGATGAGGAGATAGAGAGGATAGAGAGAAGACTGAAAAATTAAAATTAGGAGGGTCAAAATGGGGATAAATAATCCACGAGGTTCAATCTGGAGAAAATGGGATTTGCATATTCATACTCCTGAAACCAAATTAAATAATTATT
>CAYTOE010000147.1:0-4065 GCA_964439255.1 uncultured Aquificales bacterium | reverse complement strand
AATCAAAATTTTAAATATTTTTTTATATTTACTTATATTTTTATAAATATTCCCAGAGCATTACTTTGTATTTTTGATTCCACTCCCATAAGCAACAGCTACTTCAGATTCTACTAAATGTCCT
This sequence comes from uncultured Aquificales bacterium, assembly GCA_964439255.1. Classification (GTDB taxonomy): domain Bacteria; phylum Aquificota; class Aquificia; order Aquificales; family Hydrogenothermaceae; genus JAADDV01. Next base: position 3,941 of record CAYTOE010000147.1, on the reverse strand, counting down.
CCAATAACAGAAGAATCTAAGGTTCACATTTTTATTGAATTATTAGCCCTATGGTAAAATTTACCCAAGATTTTATATTTAGTTTTACAAGCTTTATTTAATAAGGTGCTGTTATGGGTAAAGTTATAATAGAGACCAAAGACAAGGGAGAACTAAAGATAAGAACATCCTTAACTTCAGAGCAAATAAAGAAGGTCATTGAAAAAATGGAAGAAAGAGAAAGAGCAAAAAAACTTGTAGATATTACATTTAATACATTGAAAGAAAATAGAGAATTAGAAGTAAAATCAGAGTTAGAATGGTATGAACAATAAAATATTTATTGACAGTTCTATTTTTATTGAAAATTTTAAAGGAAATACTACAGCCAAGGAAATACTGGAAGTAGCAATTGATAAATTTGAAATATGTATAAACAGCATAGTATTTTCGGAAGTTATTTTCAAGCTAATGGTTCTAAAATCAGATAAATCTATATTAACGATTAAAAGCAAAAATTTAGTTTCCTCTTTAATAAAAGAATTAGAAAAATATTCAGAGTTGCTTTTGTTATTTAAGGTCTTAGAAGAAAATAAAGAAATACTAAATATTTCTCTCAAGCTTATGGAAAAATACGATTTATTGACGAATGATGCTTTAATTTTAGCTACCTGCAAGTATCATGGAATAGATAAAATAGCTTCTTTAGATAGTGATTTTGAAAAAGCAACAATAAGTGAAAATATCAAACTGATAAAAAATGCTAACGAATTAAGATGAGAATATACTGCTATTTAGATGAATTTTGCAGCTTCTTTAAAAATCATTTAAAAGCAAGAAAACAACAAAAGCCCCCTATTTTAGGGGGCTTTTCGGAATTTTATCTAAAACTCTAAATCTAATTCTTTTTCTCTAATTTAACCGTTTCCTTACTTCCATCGTAGTATGTTATGGTACATTCAACATTCTGAATTTCAGATTTATTAAGGATTATTATACTTTTCTCTGATTCAACATCTACTACACCGTCTCCGTTAATATCCCATGCATATCCAACTATAGGTTTTTTAGGTTTTGTATCTACACAAACAAGAGCAACTTTGTTATCAGTATTTTCTACTTTTGCGTAGCTTGTGTTTCCTGAAGTTAAGTTTTCTATTTCATCAGGGTTTTCAATGATTATAATCTCTTTATCTTTAGGTTTTGATTGTCCTTCTACAAACTCATCTGCTCCAATATCAACACTGTTTCCTTCAACCCTTTTATCACCATCTATATCTTCTTTTATCTTAGAAAAATCAGGATCATCTAAAACGAGACCTGCATCTATACATGGGGAATCTGGTGAAAGATGGAGATTACCTGTGTATGGGTTTTCAAAAACAGGGTCATTATCTATGTTACCAGATAGAGTTATCAGGTCGTTATCTTTAACAAACAGATACGAATAATCGTTATTTAATAAAGATACAGATGTGTTGTTATCTATATATACATCATAGCCTGAATTTTTATTGCCGAGTGTGTAGTTCTGCCAGAAAATGTTATTTGCAAGGGTTACTTCCTGATCATTGTCAGTTTTTATGTAAACACCACCACCTTCTACAGCAGATGAGTTAGCATAAACAGTGTTATTAAATAATTTTAGTTTACTTCCACTACTGTCTATGTATAAACCTCCGCCCTTTTTGTTCCCTATACCAGAGAACATACCTGCCATATTTTGCTGAACAATATTATTACTGAATAAAAGATTTACGTTTGAAAGCTCTAAAACAGAACCTGCACCACCATCTGACATATTGTACTCAAACCTGTTATCAATTATTTTCAGTTTTCCATTGGAGAATTTAAGGTACATTCCTCCGGCAACATCATTTCTTGAATAGTTGTATATGAACTGGTTTTTATTAAAGTAAGAATAACCTCCATTACTTTGTGCAAAAATAGCACCACCAGTTCCATTAGATACGTTTGAGAAGAAATAGTTGTTTACAAAGTAGTAATTTGAATTCTCTGATGTTAAGTAAATCGCACCTGCCTTTTCCCCAGTCAATCTATAAAGCTTATTTCCCATTACTGTGTTATTTAAAAAGAATAGAAGACTTCCTTTTAAGTCCCCATAAACAGCTCCAGCTTCTTTAGCTTTTCCTGCTATAAATCTGTTTCTATCTATTAAAATTCTGTTTTTCTCACCCTTTATAAAAATAGACGCTCCTTTTTCGTTAGTTGCATTTCTTACAAAAACGTTATTAACAAACTCTAAGAAAGATTTACTTACCTCTAAGTTAAATGCACCACCTGAGTTAACAGCATTACTCCTTAAAAAACCACAGTTTTTGACAGATAGTTTGAGATTTTCACCTTTTATCTTAAAATAACTGTCTCTTCTTACATCATTATTTCTATAGAAATCTTCAAATGTTATGTTTTCTATTGATATACTGATTTTGTTGCTTTTTGTGTATTTAGACAGGTCTATTGTTAAAAATGTATCTGGAGATTTTCTCTGAACATACACACGGTTAGTTATGTTTGGAGCGGGCTTTATCTCTAAGGAGTAAATTTCATCATTATCTGGAGTATAAGAAAGATTTTCATTTACCTCAAAAACACCGGTATTGATATATATAACATCATTTTCCCTGTTATGGGCTGCCTCTTTAAGAGCACTTCTTAGTTCAGTATCAAACTGAACATAATACTCTTTTGCTAAAGCATTATGAGAAATGGAAAAAAGGGATGTTAATACTGCTGCTGATAGTAACTTATTAATTTTGGAAGGTTTCATCTTTCTCCCTCCTATTTTTATTTTTTACAGGTTATTATTCAATTAATAATTAAATTTTTGCAAAAAAATAAAACCCACTCTCCCCAGTAACGCACCGACTATTAATATACATGTGGATATAAAAAAAGGCAAGCGCAATTGCGCTTGCCCGTAGATGTAAAATCAGTATTTTTATGTAAAAAGTGAGTTTTATGCTTTTGCTTGCATTTCTTCTGCTTTTCTTTTCGCATCTTCAATATCAGCAACCATGTAAAACGCCTGTTCTGGAAGGTGATCCCATTTTCCTTCGACAACTTCTTTGAAAGATCTTATTGTGTCTTCCCTTTTTACATAATCACCAGGCTGACCTGTAAACTGTTCTGCAACGTGGAATTTCTGAGCAAGGAATCTCTGAAGTTTTCTTGCTCTGTAAACAAGAGCTTTGTCTTCTTCTGAAAGCTCCTCCATACCGAGAATTGCAATAATCTCCTGTAGCTCTTTGTATCTCTGGAGGATTCTCTGAACTTCCCTTGCAACATAGTAGTGTTCTTCTCCTACATACTCAGGAGCAAGAGCTTTTGATGTTGACTCTAATGGATCGATAGCTGGATATATACCAAGCTCTGCAAGTCTTCTTTGTAGAACGATTGTAGCATCAAGGTGAGCGAAAACCGATGCTGGAGCTGGATCTGTGATATCGTCAGCAGGTACATAAACAGCCTGAATAGATGTGATAGAACCGTTAACTGTTGATGTAATCCTTTCCTGAACTTCACCAACGTCTGTTCCAAGAGTTGGCTGGTAACCAACAGCGGAAGGAAGTCTTCCAAGGAGTGTAGAAACTTCAGCACCTGCCTGAACAAATCTGAATATGTTATCTATAAATATGAGAACGTCTTGCTTTTCAACATCTCTGAAGTACTCAGCCATTGTAAGACCTGTCTGGGCAACTCTAAATCTAACTCCTGGAGGCTCATTCATCTGTCCATAAACCATAGCTGTGTAAGGAAGAACTCCTGATTCTTTCATTTCCATCCACAGGTCGTTTCCTTCCCTTGTTCTCTCTCCAACACCAACAACAACAGAGTATCCAGAGTGGAATTTAGCTATGTTGTGGATAAGCTCCTGCATAAGAACTGTTTTTCCAACACCTGCACCGCCGAAAAGTCCTACTTTTCCACCTTTAATAAAT
>CAYTOE010000146.1:0-4070 GCA_964439255.1 uncultured Aquificales bacterium | reverse complement strand
TTTATTTGTTTTAGCCTCCCATTCCATACATACCGGAGTCATAATCTTCTGAAGATATTCCTTTTATTTTAAGGTCAAGGTCTGCTGGGTTTGATGCATATGCAAGCGCATTTTCATAAGAAATTAACCCTTTATTATAAAGCTCAAGTATTGACTGATCAAATGTTTGCATGCCGTATTGGGTTGAACCTTTTTCCATAAGCTCTGTGATTTCTTCAAATTTATCAGCATCTGCTATAGCTTCTTTTATAGCACCTGAATTTATTAATATTTCAACAGCTGGAACTACACCTTCACCATCTTTTTTAGGGATAAGTCTTTGTGAAACAATCGCTGTTAATGTGGCAGCTAATAATAACCTTATATGGTTTTGGGCATCTGATGGAAAAACATCTATTATCCTATTTATAGTTTCTTTTGCATCCTGTGTGTGTAATGTGGAAAAAACAAGGTGTCCTGTTTCAGCAGCTCTCAGGGCTGTTTCTATAGTTTCTACATCTCTCATTTCTCCAACCATAATCACATCTGGGTCTTCTCTTAAAGCTGCTCTCAATGCAGCTGCAAAGTTTAATGTATCAGTTCCAACCTCCCTCTGCACAATGTAGGACTTTTTATCTTTGAATACGTACTCAATAGGATCTTCAATAGTAACAATAACATTATTTTTGTTCTCATTTCTGTATTCTAACATTGATGCAAGTGTTGTTGATTTACCTGAGCCTGTTGGTCCTGTTATAAGAACAAGCCCTCTACTTGAAAGGGCTATTTCTTTTAGTTTTTCTGGTAACATAAGTTCTTCAAGTGTGGGAATGTAAGTTTTTAAAACCCTGAAAGCAAAGGCATAAGTACCCCTCTGTTTATAAACATTGACCCTAAATCTGCTTACTCCTGCAATTGAATAGGATAAGTCTGCTTCGCCATTTTGTAAAAGTTCAGCTCTTTTTGACTTTGTGGTAACAACCCTATCAAGAAAATCAAGAACTATTTCCTCTGTAAGCCTCCCTAAGTATCCAAGGGGAAGAAGCTTTTTGTTTATTCTTAAAACAGGTGGGAGACCCACCTTTAGATGAATATCTGAAGCGCCTTTGTTAACAGCTTCAATGAGGATATCATTGAGCTTCATTTTTCAAAAAACTCTCCCTTATCTGTTTTTCTATTTCATCGGCTATTTCTGGATTTTGTTTTAAAAACTCCCTTGCCTTCTCTCTTCCCTGTCCAATTTTCTGGTCTCCATAAGAGTACCATGCACCGCTTTTCTTTATTATACCTATTTCTTCCCCTAAATCTAAAAGCTCTCCTTCTTTTGAAATACCTTCACCATAAATAACATCAAATTCAGCTTCTTTAAAAGGAGGTGCAAGTTTGTTTTTAACAACTTTAACCTTTACTTTACTTCCTACTTTTTCTCCACCATCTTTTATATCTTTTTTTCTGACTTCAAGTCTCATGTCTGCAAAGAATTTAATAGCTCTTCCACCTGTTGTTGTTTCAGGGTTTCCAAACATAACACCTACTTTTTCTCTTATCTGATTTATAAGGATTAATGCTGTGTTTGATTTGTTAACTGCTCCTTTTAAAACTCTCATAGCTTTTGACATCAGTCTTGCATGGAGACCAACATTTGAATCCTCTATATCACCTTCAAGCTCAGCTTTTGGAACGAGGGCAGCAACAGAATCTATTACAACAACATCCACAACACCGCTCCTTATAAGAGTTTCTGCTATTTCAAGAGCTTGTTCACCGTAGTCTGGTTGTGAAATGATAAGGTCTTCGAGATTAACACCTATCGCTTTAGCGTACTTGGGGTCAAAAGCATGCTCTGCATCTATAAATACAGCTTTTCCACCTTTTTTTTGAGCTTCAGCTATAATGTGAAGAGTTAAGGTTGTTTTTCCTGATGACTCTGGTCCGTATATTTCTGTTACCCTTCCCCTTGGAATACCACCTATTCCTGTTGCTATATCAAGTGAAAGTGAACCTGATGGTATAGACTCAACAGTTTTTATAGCTTCAGAGCTAAATGTCATTACAGAGCCTTTACCAAATCTTTTCTCTATCTGGGCAAGGGCACTTTCAAGGGCTTTCTTCTTTGCTTCAATTTCTTTTTGGTCTAAAGTTTCTTCCATTTATATAAATCCTCCATATATTGATTAATCTTTATCAACTACTCTTGGTACAACAAAAAATCCGTTTTCAGCTTCTGGTGCATTTGCTAGAGCTTCCTCTCTTTTTAATCCATTTTCTGGGATATCTTCTCTTAATGGGCTTTCTTTGTCTATTAATTCGTAAAAAGGTAATATATTTTCTGTATCTAATTCTTCAAGTTTTTCTATAAATTCTAATATCTTAGGTAATTGTTGTGAAAATTTTTCTACTTCTTCTTCGTTTAACTCCAATTTTGCTAACTTAGCTATTTTTACTACACTTTCTTTGTCTAACATTTCACCTCTCCTTAAAATTAAAAGTATTTCTTCAGTTTTTCCCTGTCCAATATTTTATAACTGCTTTTCTCTTTTATTAAAATTTCCCGCTCTCTAAATTTTTTCAAAATCCTTGATAATGTCTCAGGGGTTATATTTAAAACAGATGCTATTTTGTTGTGTTTCAGTGTGAGGAATAAATCTTCATGTTCGTATATAAATTTAGCAACTCTTGATACAGCATCCATCATAAGATTTTGAACTATAACATTATCTAATACTTTTATTTTGTGTAAAAGAGATTTGACTATCTCGTATGAAAGTTCTGGGTTTTTCATAATCTCCTTTTCAAACATGTCAAAATTAATAGCTATGACCCTACCTGGTGTTTCAAATTCGGCTGTTGCCGGATAGTTCATTTTTTCAAAATTAGCAAGTTCTGCAATGAGGGAAATTGGATAAAAATGATGAAGTGTTATTTCATGTCCTTTAAAATCTGTTTTATATACTCTTATTATTCCTTCTGTAAGAATATAGAGATTTTCTGGTTCTTCTCCTTCATAAAAAAGGAGGTCTCCCTTTTCAAAGTTCTTCTCATAAGAAAACCTTTCTAATTTTTTTATATTCTCATCTGAGAGATTTTTAAAGATATAAATTTCTCTTAAATCCATGATTTCCTCATGCAGATTTTTTAGAAATTTTAATTTATACGCTTTGTTGACAGAAATCAATGAACAAAGGCTTTTTAAAAAACAATTTTATTAGTGGAATGTGAGAAAAATCATATAGGGACAAGTGGATGAAAGCAGCACAGGCGGTAAAAACTTATATTAGTAAGTTCAAACAAACTCTCCTTCTTCCGATAAATCCAAATATGCGTTTAATCTTTATTCCCATAAAAAACCGCCAGCTGGGTTTAGGCGGAATAGAAGTAGCCCAGCCCTGTTGGGTTTGAACCCTCAGGAAAGGAGTAGAAGTATGGAGGTAAAAGAAAAGGAAAAACACACATCGGGATTTGAAATGTCCCGTAGGGATTTCCTGAAAACAGCAGCAGCTGTCGCAGCAGCAAGTGCTGTTGGAATGGAAGTCCCTGAAGAAGCTCTCGCAGCAGCAACTGGTGCAGAATCAGGTTGGAGATGGGATAAGGCTGTTTGCCGTTTCTGTGGAACCGGTTGTGGAATCATGATAGCTGTAAAGAACGACCGTATTGTCGCTGTTAAAGGTGACCCAAAGGCTCCTGTTAACAGAGGTCTGAACTGTATTAAAGGTTACTTTACAGCAAAAATCATGTACGGTGCTGACCGTCTCACAAAACCACTTCTCAGGATGAACGACAAAGGTGAGTTTGATAAGAAAGGTAAATTCAGACCTGTTAGCTGGCAAAAAGCTTATGAAGTGATGGCTGAACAGTTTAAAAAAGCTTATAACGAGCTTGGTCCAGAAGGAGTGGCTATTTTCGGTTCTGGACAGTACACAATTATGGAAGGGTATGCTGCAGCTAAATTGATGAAAGCAGGTTTCAGGTCAAATAATATCGACCCTAACGCAAGACACTGTATGGCATCTGCAGTTGTTGGATTCTTCCAAACTTACGGAATTGATGAACCTCCTGGCTGTTATGATGACATTGAGCTAACAGATACATTC
>CAYTOE010000145.1:0-4095 GCA_964439255.1 uncultured Aquificales bacterium | reverse complement strand
CACAACATAAAATTTGATATCCTTTTTTCACCGCTTGTCCTGATTAAAAGGTCAGGTTCGGGCATTTCTGGAATATACAGGTACTTTTTAAAATCCTCCTCTGTTATATCTTTTTTTCCCTCTTTAGCCAATTTTTTTGCAGCATCCACTATCTCAGCTTTACCACTGTAGTTAAGTGCAACAACAAGATTCATACCTGTACAGTGCTCTGTAGCTTTTTCTCCTTCCTCCATTGTTTTAAGTATCATCTCAGAAAGGCCTTCCCTTCTCCCCATAAATCTCAATCTAACATTTCTTTCAATGAGAGAAGGTACCTTAGTATTTATATATTCGACAAGGAGAGACATTATAGCTTCAACTTCCTCTTTTGGTCTGTTCCAGTTCTCCGTTGAAAAAGCAAATAAAGATAACCACTTTATACCATTATCCTTAGCGATATCTATAACCCTTTCAACCGCTTTTGCTCCCTCCCTGTGTCCAAAAACCCTTGGTAAACCCCTCCTCTTAGCCCATCTTCCGTTACCATCCATAATGATGGCAACATGTTCTGGTATTTTGTACAGATTTTGAATCATTGGAGTGCCTCCAGTTTTCTTTGTGCTAATTCAGACTCTTCTGAATCTGGGAATTTAGCTATGATTTCCTGGAAAATTTCCTTTGCTTTTTCAACATTTCCAAGTTTTATATAAGCGTAAGCTTTTTTTAACATTGCCATAGGATACTTATTACAGTCAGCTATCTCTCCTGATTCACACCCCTGTATAAGCCTATCCCATGCTTTTATTGCTTCTTCATAATTCCCTTCAGAGTAATAGGTCTGACCTATCCAGAAAAGTGCGTTATCGTAAAGTTCATGGTCTTTATACTTTTCTGCAAAATCCTCGAAAAGGTTTCTTGCTTCTTCTGTTTTCCCTTTGTAATATGCATCAAGGGCTTTTTTATAAAGGTCAACAGGATTTTCAGGTATCAGAACCTTTTCTTCCCCCTCTTTTTTTAGCTTTGCAGGTTGTGGAGGTTTTTGGAATGTTTTTAACTTCTCTATCTCAATTGAGTTTTTAGCCACATTTTTTGATACATTGTCTATTCTCAGGGACAGGTTCCTAAGGTTCATTTCAGTTTCTTTTTGCTGGGTTTTTAGCTGTTCTATCTCCTTTTTTATAGAAATTAACTCTTTTTGAAGAATATCAAGTTGTTGATTTTGTCCACAACCAATCATAAAGATAGTAAAAGGTAGTAAATAAACGATTTTTTTCATTAGTTTTCCTCCTTTTATGTTTTAAAAAAGAAAAAGTATATTAAACTTGCCGATGCAAGCCCCATTGCGATAATACTTACTTCGGCAAAAAAGAGTAAAGAATTATTGAGCTTTAGTAAAAATTTGTCCAGTAAAAAGGCAAAAAAAGGTAAAAGCATCAACGAAGTGAGAATAACAATTACTGTAAAAGGGTTTTTCCTTTTTTTATTTTTTTGTTCTGACATGTTTCCGCCCTCAATTAATGTAAAATATTGTAGTTATTAAAATATCAGGAGGTTTATATGAAACATTATAACATTGCTATATTGGGAGCAACAGGTGCAGTTGGACAAACCATGATAAAGGTTTTGGAGGAAAGAGAATTTCCTATAGATGAAATAAGGCTTTTAGCTTCACCCCGTTCAGCAGGAAAGGAATTAGAGTATATGGGGATAAAATACAAGGTTCAACCTGTATCACCTGAAGCTTTTGAAGGGATTGATATAGCTCTTTTTTCTGCAGGAGGCTCAAGAAGTAAAGAGTGGGCACCTGTAGCTGTAGAAAAAGGAGCTATTGTTATTGATAACAGCTCTGCATTCAGAATGGATGAAGATGTTCCCCTTGTAGTCCCTGAAGTTAACCCTGAAGATGTTAAATGGCATAAGGGGATTATTGCAAACCCAAACTGTTCAACAATTCAGATGGTTGTAGCGTTAAATCCAATCCATAAGGCAAAAAAAATAAAAAGAGTTTTTGTTTCCACATACCAGGCTGTTTCAGGAGCAGGGGCAACAGCTATAAAAGACCTTGAGAATGAAACAAAAGCCCATTTTGAAGGTAAATTTTACTATCCAGAGGCACTTCCTCAACATATAGCTTTTAATGTTATTCCCCATATTGATGTGTTTTTAGAAAATGATTACACGAAAGAAGAAATGAAAATGGTAAACGAAACAAGAAAAATTATGCATGCCCCTGATATAAAGGTTTCCCCTACATGCGTAAGGGTTCCTGTTTTTTATGGTCATAGTGAAAGTATAGTTATTGAAACAGAAGAGCCGATAACACCTGATGAAGCAAGAGAGATACTTAAAAATGCACCTGGTGTTATTGTTGAAGACGACCCCCACAATAATCTTTATCCAATGCCTATAGAGGCTGCAGGAAAAGATGAGGTTTTTGTAGGAAGAATCAGAGAAGATTTTAACTTTGAAAATGGACTTGCCATGTGGGTTGTTGCAGACAATTTAAGAAAGGGGGCTGCAACAAACGCAGTACAGATAGCAGAACTTTTAGTGGAATATGGACTTGTTTAGGGAGAAAAAATGGATATAAAGGTTTTGTTTAAAAATATAGATACAGGAAAAAGAAAATGTCGTATATGTGGTTATATATATGACCCGGAGAAAGGTGATCCACTCAGGATGATTTCTCCGGGGATACCTTTTGAAAAACTTCCAGATGATTGGCGTTGTCCTGTCTGTAAATACTCAAAAGCCCATTTTATTACTATCAAGGAGTATATGATAGATGGTTGATATTGGAAAAAGATTTGATGAGGTTGCCTTCAGATACGATACTCCTGATAAAATTGAGAGGTCAAAGAGAATAATACAGGAGCTTGTAAGAGTACTGCCTGTAAATAAAAACTGGAAAGTTTTGGATATGGGAATAGGTACAGGAAATACAGCTATTTATCTTTCTCCTTTTGTTAAAGAGATTGTAGGAACAGACCTTTCTGAAGGAATGTTAAATGTTTTAAAAGAAAAAATAGGAAAAATGGGAATAGAAAATATAAGGTATTACAGAATAGATATATTAGGAGAAAGTTTTCCTGAAAAAGATTTTGATGTTATTTTCAGTGCTATGACAATGCACCATATAGAAAACCCTGTTAAAGCTATAAAAAGGTTAAAAGCATTTTTGAAAAATAAAGGATATATCGTTATTGTTGACCTGTACAAAGAAGATGGAACATTTCACTCAGACAACACAGATGTTAAACATTTTGGCTTTGATTTTGATGAAATAAAAAGCTGGTTTAAAAAAGAAGATATAAAAGAAATTTTCATTGAAAATATTCATGAAATAGAGAAAGAAAGAAACGGAAAGAAGAAAAAGTATCCTGTTTTTATGGCTGTAGGGCAGCTTGTTTAACTACTCTACTGGCTTATTATCAGCTTTATGTTTCTCCATGTACTTTTTGTATCTCTCGTCCTGCTGAGTATGTTTTTTCATATATTTAAAAACCCACACAAGAATACCTATTGCGATACTCCATCCTATAAAGTGAATTATTCCCTGCATAGCTGTGTAATGTTCCTCAGACATATTTACACGACCTACGTATGGTTCCATAGCATAAACAGAAATAAAAGCCAAAAGGAAAACAATATTAATAACACCTGATAAATTTTTCATGTTTCTCTCCATTCTGTATTTTTACAAAATATTTTAAATTATTTTTCTTCCTGTATCTTTTTAGCATCATAATAAATGTAGTCCCTGTAAGATGGTATTTCAAAATAAACTTTACCAAGCTTCTTCTCATTTTTATTTAGATTGCCATCAAGGTTTAGGTCTATATATCCATAACCAAATCTATAAGGTCTTGTTGATTTTTCATACGTCCCTTTAGCTGTTGTTAACTTTTCCACTTTTAGAAATCTTTTTACCAATTTTCCACAGCTATAAAACTCAACAACACCATTTTTAAATCCAAATGTGGTTTCAACGGTTCTTCCTATTATGTTTATCCTTTCAGGAGAAAATATCCATCTGTAAATTAAAAAAATCACAATAGCTACTATAAAAGCTACTAACAGAGCTAAAAAAATACCCAAAACACCAAATCCTTTCTG
>CAYTOE010000144.1:0-4099 GCA_964439255.1 uncultured Aquificales bacterium | reverse complement strand
TTTTCCCTGTTAGATGAAAATATTAGTCTGGCAAACAGCCTTTTTAGGAGATTTGATACTTACAACACCTCTTATTTCTTCCTTAAAGAATATGTTCCCAGATGCAAAAATTGATATTATTACAAAACCTTTTGGTAAGGATGTTCTGAAAAACAACCAAAATATAAATGAGATTATTATTTTTGATAGTAAAAAGGATTCTACCCTTTCTCTAATAAAACGTTTAAGAAAGATAAAATACGATATGGCTATATCACCTCATCGTTCCCATAGAGCTTCCTACACACTGTTTTTAAGTAAAATTCCAGAAAGAGTAGGTTTTGATAAAGCTGGATTCTCATTTTTATATACAAAAAAGGTCAGACATAGGTTTGATGGAACGCATGAGATTGATAGGAATCTAAATCTTTTAACAGTTTTAGATAATTTTTCCAAAAAAAAGATAAAAAAATATCCAGAGATATTTTTATCTGAGGAAGAAGACAGATTTTTTAAAAGTTTTGGTTTAAAGGAAAAAGATTATATCCTTATCGCACCAGGTTCAAAATGGGAAACTAAAAGATGGACTGTCGAAGGCTTTTCAGAAGTTATCAATGAGCTTTCAAAAAAGGAAAACATTGTTCTGTTTGGAGGAAAAGAGGACATAGATTATGTTAAAGAAATAGAAAAAAGAATAAAAGGAGATGTCTTAAATATAGTTGGAAAAACCAGACTGAGAGAAAGTTTTTCTATTGTTAAACATGCAAAAGCTTTAATATCAAATGATTCAGCCCCAGTTCATATGGCTGTAGCATTTAATGTACCTGTTGTTTCCATATTTGGTCCAACTGTAAAAGATTTTGGCTTTTATCCCTACAGAAACGGAGTAGTTGTTGAAGTAGAAGGTCTTCTATGTCGTCCATGTGGTTTACATGGTCATAAAAAATGCCCAACAGGAAGTTTTGAATGTATGAAAAAGATAAAGCCAGAAACCGTTTTAAACAGTCTAAAACAACTTCTGGAAAAATAACTACATTCTTTCTTTCAGATACTCAATTAAAAACATTTCTATTTTTTCTCTATCTGGAATGTGTATGCTACCTATCTTATTAAAAGGTATATTTTCGAGAATTGATATAAACACAATATCTCTGTATGTCAGGAATCCTTTATGCCTGTAGTTACACTTTTTACATAAACTTCCCCCTTCCTTAATAGATACAACCGAAAAGCTGTACTTATCTATACCTTTTCCACAGGAAACACATTTTTTCAGCTGGGGAAAAATACCTAAAAGTTTAATCAGTTTTGCAAGAAAATTAACCTTAAAATTCTGTATATTTTTTTCCTTTTGGAGATAATAGATACTTTTTTTTAGCAGTATAAATAGCTTTTCCTCTCCTTTTTCATAGGAGGCGTATCTATTAAAAAAATCCAGAATAAAAAAACCTGTGTAAAACTTATCCAAATCCTTAGCTATAGGTATCGCTAAGTTTTTAAAATCATCAATCTCTTTTATGAATATCTTTTCTTTTCTTTTTATAAAAACACCTTTGAACCAGTTAAAAGGCTCTGATGCTGTAATTGTGATATTTTTTATTAACTGACCTTTAGGAATATATATACTTTCTTTTCCTATTTTCCTCATAAAAACTGTTATTGAAAGGTCAATTTCACCAACCTCTGTTTTTTTCAGTACTATAGCTTCATCCTTAAAACTGTTTTCCATTTCCTACCTTTTAATAGAATTAACTACAAAAATATAGCAAACTTGAAATATTTTTCAGTAGTTTGAAAATAGAAAAAGAGACAGATATATTTTTCAAAAAGGAGGTTTTCATGAGAAGGTTTTTTATTCTTTTTTTAGGATTGTTTCTCTTTTCCTGTCAACAGTATTCAACTGATATAAATATCCAGCTTATAGAGGCGGTTAAATCTGGAAACATAGACAGAGTCAGGCTTTTAATAGCAAAAGGGGCTGATATAAACGCTAAAGATGAAAGAGGAGGAACACCTCTCCACTGGGCGGCTTACTACAACCGAAAAAAAATAGCGGAACTTCTTTTAATGCAGGGAGCCAATCCAGAGGAAAAAGATAGAAACGGTTTTACACCTGAAGATGTTGCAAGAATAAATGGGAAAAAAGAGATTTTGAATATACTGAAAAAATACAGAATAAAACATTGATACAGATATTTTAATTCTTATATTTATGTTTTGAAAATAAAAAAGGAGGGCTAAAAATGAGAGTTTATATCAAAGAAGCAGAAGGGAAAGTTCAGCTTTTTGATGCAAAAACAGGTGAAAAAATTTCTGAATTTTCAGATGTATCTGAGGCTGTCAAATATGCACTTGAAAACAGATACCAGCTTCCCTTGAGAGCTGTTGATGGAGAGTTTGTCGTTGATAAGCAAGGAAACCCTGTTTATATAGATGAGAAAGGGATTTTAGAGCTTGCAGATGGCACTTTGTTAGAAGGATGTAGAATATGTCCTAAATGTGGATGGATAGCGTACTGGGAGGAAGTTTTAGATGAGGACAAAGAACCAAGAGAATGTTATGTATGCCCCCACTGTGGATATATTTTTGAATGCACACCTGAAAGGGAAGATATAGGAGAAGCTGATTAAAGGGGCTAAAAGCCCCTTTTTTTATGCCTGAACTTTTTCCTTTTCTGATGTTTCTACTTTTTTACCAGATTTAGTTTCAGCTTCTATTTCTTTAGCTTCAATAACTTTTTCCTCTTTTTCCTCTTCACCACTTAAAGAAGATTTGAAGCTCCTAATACCTTCACCTAAACCTCTTCCTATCTCAGGGAGTTTCTTTGCTCCAAACAACAGGAGCAAGATTCCAAATATCAGCAACAGTTCTGGTATACCAATACCACCAAACATAATATCCTCCTTTAAATACCTTTAAGTTTTCTAACTGCCTTAATTATATCATCAACAGATTCTTCAATAACTTTTGGTTCCCATACCTGCAGAATATGTCCTTTCTGGTCTAAAAGGAAAACTGTTGGAACAATTTTTTCTTTTTCAATTCCACTTACATTAACCTTTTCATAAACTCCATATCCTTTTATTGTGTTCATTGCAGGGTCACTTAGCATGTAAAAAGATATACCATGGTCATGTTTGAATCTTTTATGCTCTTCTACAGGGTCTATATCTATAACTACAGGTACAACTCCAAGTTCAGCTATCTTTTCAAGGTTTTCCTTTAATGGACATCCACTTCTATCACACCTGTTTTTCTCTTCTGAAGAGATAAAATAGAGAAGAACATATTTATCTTCTCCAAGAATCTGACTTAAGCATAAATCATTTCCTTCAGCCTCTGGTAAACAAAACTCAGGAGCTATTTCTCCTACTTTTAATCTTTTGTCTTTAGCCATAGCGAACCCCCTTCTTTTTTCTTAAATCTTCTAACAGTTCCTTCATATGTCTAAACCTGTGGTCACCATCAGGATACATTTTTACATAAACACCTATACTTTCAAAAAAAGCCTTTGTTTCTTTACTGTCAAGTAACTCATCCCCTTCATCTAAATAAATATATAACTTGTCCTTAATTTTTGCTATTTCTTCTTTAGGTATCTGTATGTTCTTCAAGAAATTAACATGTTCTTCTGTGAAAATATATTCTTCCCCTGTTTTGTAATTTATCTGCTTTCCAATCTGAGTCTTTAAATCTTCGTATGGTTTTATTGTCGGATTTATGACAACTCCCTGAACATCGTATTTGTAAGATAGATAAACTGTGTAAGCACCACCTAAAGATGTACCAACTAAAAGTAAAGGTTCACAGTTCTTCAGGTTTGATACTAAAAATTCTAATTGGTAAATAGCCTCTTTTGTATCGTAAGGAAGGGTTGGCGCTATCACATTTCCAGCACCAAATTCCTCTTTAAGATAATTTACCTTATCTCCATAACCGGCAGAGTTAAATCCATGAATATAAATAACTTTCATTATCAACCCCTTGAAAATTTTTATCTCTATAATATATTAATCTGCTGTCTGAAGTAAAAAAACAGGTATTGACAAATAAAAAATTTTTTGATTAAATTTTTGTCCTGTTGGTTAAGCTGGCGTAGCTCAGTCGGCAGAGCAGGTGA
>CAYTOE010000143.1:0-4121 GCA_964439255.1 uncultured Aquificales bacterium | reverse complement strand
AGTTGCAGTTGAGTTTGCAGTTACTTCAGTTTTAATTAACTTTATGATGACTTTAAGAGGTTCTGCAGAACAGCTCAAATACAATGTTCCATTAAGATATATGTACACAGGAGCTATCTTTTACTGGATTACATGTTTCCAATGTGCATTCCACGTTACATTAACATTCCAAAAAGTTATCCACTTTACTGACTGGGTAACAGGACACGCTCACCTTATCATGTTTGGAACATTCGGTCTCTGGGTTCTTGGAATGGCTGAATATGTATGGCCAAGATTATTTGGAAAAGAAACTATGTACTCAAAAGGTCTTTCAGAAGGTGCTTACTGGCTACTTATGATTGGTGTTCTTGCAATGTTCTTCGACCTCACAGCAGGTGGTCTTGTTCAAGGATTTGACTGGATAGGTCTCAACCCTTGGATTGACTCTGTAAACTTCTCTAAGCCATTCTGGTATTTCAGATCTGTTGCAGGAATTATGATGCTCACTGGTCTACTAATGTACGCATTAAACTTCTACAAAACAGCTACTGCAAAAGCAGGTCTTACTGCAGAGCTTAGAGAAGTATAAGGAGGTAATAAAATATGGGTAAGATGGAACGTTTCTCTTTCGTTGCTCTGGTAGCAGGAATACTTTTCTTCCTGTTTGCCGACTTTATTTCCTGGGCACTCCCTATGTTTGTTTTAAAAGATATACCTAAAAAGTCTGTAGAAGACCTTGTTGCTGAAGCTATAGCTAAAAATACAACCGCATGGTCAGACTTTAAAAAGCTTGCAAGATACTATCCAGATACATTTAAACAGCTCTGTGAATACACAGAGGCTTTCAGTGGAGCAACTGAAGTTATAAAAGACTGTAAACCAAATGAAAAAACTTTTGCTAAAGCTCTAAGAATTGGACACAGATGGTATGTTGCTGAAGGATGCTGGAACTGTCACTCTCAGATGATAAGACCTGTTTCTAACGAAACTCTAAGATTTGGTATCCCTGGTGTTTCCAATCATGTTTCCTATCCTTCTGAGTACAATAACGAACTTCAGGCTCCTGTTCTCTGGGGTACAAAAAGAATTGGACCTGACCTTATAAGGGAAGCTGCTGTTCACAATATAGGATGGCAGGTAGCTCACCTTTATGACCCACCAAGTACTTCTCCAGGAACAAACATGCCTCCTTATCCATGGTATTTTGATAAGGATAAAAAAGGAAATATCGTTCCTAATGTGAGAGGTCTTTCTCTCTTAGCTTATGTGATGTGGCTTGGAAGCTGGGAAGTAAAACCTCCTAAACCATTTAGATTAGAGGCAAAAGCTGTTGAAACAGCTGTTCCAGGTGGACAGGAAGCAGAAACAGCTAAAGCTGAAACAGCTCCTGCTGAGGAAAAAGTTGCTGCAGCTGGTAAGGAAGAGGCAGCTCCTGCTGGAAAACCTGATGGACAGTCTATCTTCCAGTCAAAAGGATGTGCTGCATGTCACCAGGCAGCAGCTGATACTGTAGGACCAGCTTTAAAGAAAATAGCTTCTGCTTATGCTGGGAAAAAGGATGAACTGATTAAGTTCTTTAGTGGAGAAGGAAAACCAAAAGTTGATCCAGCTAAATTTGCTGTAATGCAACCTCAAATTGCTACATTAAAAGCTCTTTCTGATGAAGAAAAAAGCGCTCTTGCAGATTTTATACTTAGCCATAAATAAACAATTGGGGCTTTTTAGCCCCTTTTCCTCTATGGAGGTGTTATAAATGAGGATTACGGAAAAAACAGTAGCCCTTCTGATACTCTTTATATTCCTGTTCGTTGTGGGAACTATCATAGCTGTAAGGACTGTTGCATATCTTGAAGCTGGTATGTCTGGTTCAGAACTAAAAGGATTCCTTGTTGAGGTTATTTCTTATGTTGTAGCTTTAACAGGATGGTTAGCGCTGTTTATTTACTCCTACATGAAAGGAGATTTTAAAGATATAGAAGGGCCAAAATATGAACTGTTAGAAATGGAAGAAAAAGTTGTAAAAGCAGAAAAAGAAGGAGGTAAGTACTGATGGCTTCACACTTAGAAAATACAAAAGCGGTAGATAAGATTACATATATGACAGATGCTGTCCCTACATGGTGGATGTTATTCTGGATAGGGTACATACTTTTCACAGTAGCGTATATTGTTTTTGATTGGATTCCTGACTTCCTTGGCTGGCTTCAGGTTATTGGACAGGGACCAGAAGCTGCAGATAAATATATATGGGTTAGGGAATTAATGAGAAATTAAAAGGGGGAAAATCCCCCTTTTTATTTTTTTTAATTTTTATAGTAATGATTACTATTATCTTTGTTTACTATTGATATTTTATTCGCATTCTTATATAATTAATAAAAAGTAAATATTATTAATAACAACTTGAAATTTTAATAAAAATTTTGTAAATTAAATATCCCTCCCCCCTCCCTCCCCCAAATTCCCTGGCTCCGCAACGGAGCCCTTTTTTTATTGTTATAATTATAAAAACATAGCTGATTTTGAGGTAAAAATGATACCTATAAAAGACAATGTTCCTACAAGAAGCTTCCCTGTGGTTACTATTGGTATTATTTTGATAAATTTTACTGTTTTCTTTTATGAACTCTCTCTTTCTCCTAAATTACTTGACCTGTTTATACATAAATATGGTCTGCTTCCCCTTGATTTACCCCATTTAAATCTGATTCCGTTTTTTACACACATGTTTCTCCATGGAAGCTGGGCACACATAATAGGTAATATGATTTTTTTGTGGATATTTGGAAATAATGTTGAGGATGCATTGGGAAAGGTTAGATTTATCATTTTTTATATTCTTTCTGGTTTTGGTGCCGCTATTTTACAGTCTGTTGTAAGTTTATCTGTGGGGAACCTGTTTACGCCAATGGTTGGTGCGTCTGGAGCAATAAGCGGTGTCCTTGCTGCATATATGAAACTCTATCCAGAAGCAAAGGTTTTAACCTTTATACCCCCATTTCCAGTTTTATTTATACTTCCAGCATGGTTTTTTATTGGATACTGGTTTTTCATTCAGGTTATGTTTGCTATAGCTGTTCCTCCAACGTTAGGAGGTGTAGCGTGGTACGCACATGTTGGCGGTTTTATAGCAGGTTGGGTTTTGATTAATGTTCTTTATAAACCTAAAGAGGCAAAGATTGTTCATTACTCTATTTTAAGGTAAACAGGCTTACTTTTGTTCCCTGCTTTATCTACAGCATATACAGTATAAATATCTCCTTTAATTGGGTTGTCTATAATATAGAAATATGCTTCTTTTGAAAGTCTCTGCACAAATTTTCCGTTCTTTTCCACTATGTATCCTTCTGTATCTATTGAAGGACTTGGAGACCATAAAATAATGTATTTTTTGTCTTCTTTTATCAGTTCAACATTTTGAGGAGGTTTAGGTTTAAATGAATCCCTATAAATGGTACATTTTATTTTTGATGGATTACTTTCAATATTTTTTAATACCCATGTTATGTAATAGCAGTATTTCTGTTCAGGTACAACATCCCTATCTAAAAAATGATTTTTATTTTGGATTTCTTCTACAGGTATAGGGATAATACTGTTCTTGTTTTTTCCTTTATAAATCTTAACGGCTTTAAATTTATTATTAAATATTAATAATAATCCTTCATTCTTTGGGAGTAACTTTAATTCAGGACTGATTTTTGGAAAATCTTTAACTGGCAAAAGACAGAAGTATTTAGATTCTGCCATTTCATTTCTTTCCGTTTTAACAGTTATCTTATAACAGTACTCTGAAGAGTAATTTTTTATTTTTCTTTTAAACCAGTAAAGGTTGGCCTTGTTTTTTAAATCAGGCAAAATCCTGTTATCGTTCTCCTCAATAATAAATGAAAAATCTTCTTTTATACTTTTTCCATCCTCATACCTTGGTATGTATCTCCAGTAAATAACAAAAAAACTTCCCTGTTGTTTTATTTTTATATCATTAACAGGTTCAGGTACTTTTGAAGGAGGTAGTTTTGGGTTTCCTTTTACACCACATGAGGAAAACATTAAGATTATAGATAAAGCTATGCCTTTAAATACCCTTTTCATCTAAAAAGGCCTTTAACTCTAATAGTTTTCCTATCATAGTAGGA
>CAYTOE010000142.1:0-4129 GCA_964439255.1 uncultured Aquificales bacterium | reverse complement strand
TAAGGTAGCTTCTAAGTCTTCAATAGCTTCTCTCAACGTGTTATGACCAAATACTATAGCTTCTGTATCAAAATCAGGAGCAACTTTTTCTATTTCGTTTATAAGGTCTTCCTCTTCTTTAATTGCATGATTTTCAACTTCTGTCTTAAAAAAATTCAGTATTTCTTCAACAAGTTCAACAGAAAACTCTTTGTCAAGTCTTTTCTTAAAATCTTCAATTTTTTTTAATTGCTCAGTATGTTCAACAGTTAGTTCTTTTATCAGTTGCTCAAGTTTACCCATCTTTATCCTCCAAATCTAAGCCTTACAGCTAAATATACAATTATTATTCCTATTGTCAGATTTATAACCCCTGCTACAGCAGATAACTTTCTTATTTTTTCACTTTTATGTGCCCTTAGGCCTAAAAGATAATCATGTACTACAGCTATTATAACAGTGGTAAAAAACAGGTAAAGTTTGTGTGAAAGGGTATGGGCATAGGTTGTATTCATAGAAAATACCTTGGGAAAAGGTGTTCCCATAACTTTCATGTTATAAAGGCCTGTTACAAACAGGGTTAGAAGGCTTAAAAATGTCCCCCAAAAACTGTACCTTTTACCGACTTCCTGAAAATGATGAACGTAATTTGGAAGTTTCCTGACATAGGGAGAGAGAACAAGCACCATAAACAGCATACCACCCACCCATAGGGTTGCTGCTATAATGTGAATAGTCATAACTATTTCTTTCATCTTTTCTTCCTGTTCTTTTTTATTTAATTAAAAACAGAAATTGTTTAAAACAACATTGATATATAACAATATAGGAGTGCCCGGTTGATTTGTGTTGTGTTTTAATTTTAACATGCAAAAAGTTTTTTGGCTTCTTCTATAACAGCACCATGTCTTAGACCTTTATCACTTACCGTTATACTGTCTTTTTCAAAATAAGACAGTGTAGTATCAAATATAACAATACCTGCTATAATTGCTTCAGCTCTTTTATCTTCTATCTGTGGAATACTTTTTCTTTCAGATAGTGTAAGGGATGACAGTTTTTTTAACCATTTTTTTATAGATTCTTTGGTTAATACCTGTCCATGAACCTTTTCAGAAGAATAGGGGAATATATGCTTTTCAAGGGCTACAAGTGTTGTGATTGTTCCACCAAGTCCTATAAACTCTGATGCCTTTTTTAAATGTTTTATTTTAGACAGGTAATTTCTTATAAATTCTGCCATCTCTTCTAACTGTGAAGTTTCAGGAGGGTCTGATTTAATAAAACGTTCTGTTAAACCTACTATACCAAATGGAAAGGAAACACTTTCCATTAGTTTGTATTCACCATTTTTCTTTCCATAGGCGTATTCTGTACTTCCTCCCCCCTGATCAATTATGACAAAATCTCCATCTGGATTTATTGAATAAGCTGTAGCTAAGAAGGAGAGGTAAGCTTCCTTTTCTCCAGATATAAGCTGAACATCTATACCTATCTGTTTTACTTTTTTTAAAAACTGTTCTCCATTTTTAGCTTCTCTACATGCTTGAGTTGCAAAACCTATAATTTTCTCAACCTTGTACTGCTTTGCTATAAGAACGTACTCTTTCAGAGTTGATAAAGTTTCGTCGATAGCTTCCCTCTGCAGGTAGCCTGTTTCTTTTACTTTTCTTCCAAGGGCTGTTATTCTACCCACAGAGAGAATATCCTCTATAGATTTTAATGTTTCTTCGAGACTATCTTTTATATGAATAACTGATATTAAAAGCCTTGTAGAGTATGTACCTATATCAATTACAGCTACTTTCCTGTTCAATCCTCACTCCATGAAGACCTGTCCTTCTAAAGGAGAAACCTCTATTCCCTGTGATTCCATGTACTTTATAGCTTCCTCTATTTGCTTTTCATCTCCGGTTAGTTCAAGTTCTAACCACCCTATCTGGTCTGTAACGTTTGCCTTTCTTATGTTTATCTCAACATCAAAATTTTTACAAACTCTACTGAGTATAGGTTCTTTTATCTTTTCCTCAGGATATATAAGTTTAAGTTTAATAGACTCCATAAGGTTATGCCTCCTTACCTCCTGCAATTGCAGGGATAATGGCAACAGTATCTCCATCTTTAAGCTCAGTATCTTTTCCCTTTAAAAATCTGATGTCTTCATCATTCACAAAAAAGTTAACAAACTTTCTTATTTCCCCTGTTTCATCAACAAGTCTTTCTTTTATTCCAGGAAATTCTTCCTCAAGTTTTTCTATTAATTCAGCAATGGTTTTTGCTTCAACTTGAACCTCTCCCTGACCTTGAGTTACTCTTCTTAAAGCTGTTGGTATTCTAACAGTTATTGCCATTTTTACCTCCTGATTATTTATTTACAGTTTCACCTATAACTTTTTCTTTAAACTCGATAAGTGAAGGTTTTATATGAACAGGTTTTTTTAGCTTTCCTTCTAATACTTCCATTGTTTTGTACCCATTTCCTGTTATATAAGCAACAACTATTTCATCAGGGTCAAATACACCAGCTTCAGCAAATTTTTTCAAAACAGCTATTGTTGTTCCACCTGCTGTCTCTGTAAAAATCCCCTCAGTTTTTGCAAGAAGCTTCATTCCTTCTATGATTTCTTCGTCTGTTGCTATTTCTATATCTCCTTTACTGTCCTTTGCAACTCTCACAGCGTAAGGACCATCTGCAGGGTTTCCTATGGCTATTGATTTAGCTATTGTGTCTGGTTTTTCCGGAACAATCCAGTCTCTACCTTCTTTAAATGCTTTATAAATAGGACTGCAACCTGCTGCCTGTGCCCCGTACATCCTTGGTGGATTGTCTGATAAAAGCCCTACCGTTTTTAGTTCATTAAAACCTTTCCATATTTTTGTATAAAGAGAACCAGAGGCAAGAGGTGCAACAACAGCTCCCGGTGCTTTCCATCCCAGCTGTTCAGCAACCTCAAAAGCAAGTGTTTTTGAACCTTCTGAGTAAAAAGGTCTTACATTGATGTTAACGAAAGCCCATCCGAATTCATTCGCTATTTCAGAGGATAATCTGTTTACGTCGTCATAATTTCCATCAACAGCCACAACCGTAGGGTCAAAGACAAGGGAGCCTATTATTTTATTTGTTTCAAGGTTAGAAGGTATAAAAACATAACAGTTCATGCCTGCTGCTGCTGCGTTGGCTGATACAGAGTTTGCAAGATTACCTGTTGAAGCGCAAGCTGCTGTGTCAAATCCAAACTCTTTTGCCTTTGATAAGGCCACAGCAACAACTCTATCTTTAAAAGATAGGGTTGGATGATTTACAGAATCATCTTTTATATACAGGTTGTTTAATCCAAGTTCTCTACCGAGGTTTTCAGCTTTTACAAGAGGTGTAAATCCAGCTGTTAAACCAACCTTCGGATTATCAACAGGTAAGAGGTCTATATATCTCCATAAACTCTTTGGTCCTTTTTCTATTTTTTCCTTTGATATATTCTGTTTTATATAATCGTAATCGTATTCTATCTCAAGAGGGCCAAAACAGAACTCACATACATGAATTGGCTCTATAGGATACTCTTTTCCACATTCTTTGCATTTTAGACCTTTAACTTTTGCCATTTATTTGTAAACCTCCAGAAGAAGAATATATTTTAGGATATTTATTATATTACAAATTTCCTGTAGTTTGGGAAATGTGCTAAAATAGAGAAAATTTATATCTTTTACAATCCATAAATATCTAAAGACAGGAGGTCTTACCATACATGTTTAATGAACTTTCCATTGAGGAAGCTTTAACATTTGATGATGTTTTACTCCTACCAAGGAAATCTGATGTTTTACCCCATGAAGCTGATGTAAGTTCATACTTAACTCCAAAAATAAAGCTGAATATTCCTATAGTTTCAGCTGCTATGGATACAGTTACAGAACACAGGCTCGCTATAGCCCTTGCAAGGGAAGGAGGAATAGGAATTATCCATAGAAACATGTCTATAGAAGACCAGATGAGAGAGGTTGAAAGGGTAAAAAAAGCAGAGTCTGGAATGATAACAGAACCTGTAACAATAAAACCAGACCAGTCTGTTAAAGAAGCCCTTGAAATTATGGCTAATTTTAAAATTTCCGGTGTTCCTGTTGTTGATGATGAAGGAAAACTTATAGG
>CAYTOE010000141.1:0-4295 GCA_964439255.1 uncultured Aquificales bacterium | reverse complement strand
CTATTCTAATAGATATTAAAGGACTATATAACAAAAATAAAGCTATAAAAGAAGGTTTTCTATACTGGAGGCTATAAAATAGTATTAAATTTGGGGGATTGAAATGAACAAACTGAAAATAGTCATATTTATCCTTGTTCCTATAATAATAGGCTTATACACCAGATTTGATGACCTGAAAATCTGGAATCAAAACAAGGAAGCCTTTTATTACAAAGACAGACCTATTTTTACAGGTAACGATTCCTTTTACTTTGCAAGATTTGGGAAAGAATTTTTTGAAGGGCTGTTTAAGGCTGGAGAAGCAGACCCTTTGAGAAACGTTCCAGATTATAGTCCATATCCTGACTCATTGCCTTTACTTAGTTTTATCTCTGGACTTCTTGCAAAAGTACAGGGAACTTATATAGAAAATGTTTCTCTCTGGCTTGTTCCTATACTTGCTGTGCTTTTCTCAGTGCCTTTATTCCTGTTTTTTAACAGGATTGGTTACCCTGTAGCAGGTGCGTTAGGTGGTGTGGTAGCAACAATATCAATGACTTATTTACCGAGGACAACAATAGCGAGACTTGATACAGACTCTTTAAACCTGTTTTTCCCTTTCGTTGTAGCTTTATTCCTTTTGTTGACAGTTGAGTCTGAGGGAAAGAAAAAGTATATATATGCTGCTTTGGCTGGTATATTTAGTAATCTGTATATGATGTGGTATCACAGACCAAGTTTGTTACTTTCACTTACAGGTGCATTTATTGTTTATCTTCTTATAGATAGAAAAATAAAGCTTAGAAAGGAAGATTTTATCAGTATAGGAATCTTCGTTATTTTAGCTAATCCATTAGTTCTATATCAGGGTATATATGCTATTTTAAATCAGCTTAAATTTTACATATTTGGTTATGAAAAAAAAGCTATAGTAGGGGGATTTCCAAACATCCAACAGTTTGTTACTGAGCTTATTCATTACGATTTTGATAGGTTATCGAAACTTGTTGTTGGAAATAAGTATTTATTCATAGCAGGTTTAATAGGTATAGCAATAGTTGCTGTAAGAAGGTGGAAACCTATTATTCTTATTTTGCCTTTTATTGTCTTAGGCCTCATTCCACTTGTGGGACCAATGAGATTTTCAATGTACCTTGCACCTTTTGTAGGTGTAGGTTTAGGTGCTTACTTCGACGAAATTTCAAAGTTTATTAAGAAAAAGTACGAAAATGCAAATATTGAAATTGGAAGTGGTATTTTGTTTTTTGCTGCTTTAACTGTGTTGGTTTTATATACAAACAAAGCTTCTTTAGCTTTCTTTGCAAAACCCAAATATACACCTTTACTTGAGGAAGACTTCCTCGACTTAAGCAAACTTACAGAACCAAACAGCTGGATATGGACATGGTGGAGTGAAGGATATATGATTGAGTACCTTGGAAATAGAGCAACGTTTACAGATCCAGGCTGTCAATTTACACCAAAAACTTACTTTACTGGTCTCACATATTCAACATCAAACTCGGAAGCAGCAAGAAATGTTATTCAGTCTATAGCATCTATTGGCTTAAAAGGGATAAATGAAGAAATGGAAAGAGGAGTCTCTCCTCAGCAGATAAAAGAAAAAGCCATAAGAGGAGAATACATAAAACCTGAAAAGCTTAAAAATCCAATTTACTGGATGTTTACAATAAGGTCTGTTCTTGCTTTTGATGCCATAAACAAAATAGGAACATGGAACTTTAAAATGCAAAATGGTTTAGAAGGACAGTACATGTTTTTAGGTTCCTGTAGGCCTGTAAACAAATACACAATAGTCTGCTCAAGATGGATAATAGATACTAAAAAAGGAAAAGTATTTACTAAAAGAGGAAAAGGTTACTACATAAAAGAACTTTATCTAAAAGAAGGTTCAAGAAAGCCCAAGTTCGGTAGATACAGAGATAGAGGTATATATGTTGAGGTAGTATCAACAAAGTTTGGAACATTTGGATTTATGATGCAGGAACAGCCATTCCATTCAATGTATAACCAGATGTATATACTCAGGAACTACGATAGCAGGTATTTTGAGCTTGTGAAAGACCATTTTCCATTTGCGGTACTTTACAGGGTTAAGAAGTAAGTTGAAATATCTTTTTAGATTTATAATATGTTTAAAATAAGAAATTAATAATAGAGGAGAAAAAATGACAGACAGAAGAAAAAAAGAGAGGGGTTTTACACTGATTGAGCTTTTAGTTGTTATGGTTATTATAGCCCTTTTAGCATCTTTAGTTGCACCAAAGCTATTCAGTAAACTTGCATCTTCAAAACAGAAAGCTGCAAAAGCCCAGATTTCTCTCATTGAGACAGCATTAGATGCTTTTAGATTAGATGTTGGTAGATACCCAACAACAAATGAAGGTTTAAAAGTTTTATGGGAAAATCCTGGAAATATAAAAGGATGGGATGGACCTTATCTCCCAAAACCGGTTAAAACTGACCCCTGGGGAAACCCATACATCTACAAATCACCAGGAGATAATGGAAAACCTTATGAATTAAAATCTTTAGGAGCGGATGGTAAGGAAGGTGGAAAAGGAGAAAACAAAGATATATCAGTCTGGGACTGATATTAATATGGAAGAAAAATTAATAGGTGAAATATTCTTAGAAGAAGGCTTCTGTACAAAAGAGGATATAGATAAAGCTTTAGAAATTCAGAAAAATTACGGTGGTAAATTAGGTAATATACTCCTTAATATGGGTGTTATTACAGAAGAACAGCTATTGAAGGGTTTATCAAAACAGCTTGGTTTGGAGTATATAAAATCTGTTGAAGGTTTTGATGTTGTAGATATAAATGTAGACCACAAACTCCTTAAAGAAAGTAATGTTTATCCTTTTAAAGAGGATGATGATACTGTTTATGTTGTTACAAATAACCCGTTGAATCTTGAAGTTTTTTCCCTGATAGAAAATGTCACTGGAAAACAGGTAAAAGTTTATCTTACAAAAGAGGAGAACCTAAAACAGCTTTCTGTTTTTCTTGAAATGGAAGATATGCTTGCTGAAAAAGAGAATTTCCTTGATATAGATGAAGAGATAGACAAGTTAAAAGAAATCGCATCTGAAGCCCCTGTTATAAAACTTGTCAACAATCTTCTCTCAAAAGCTGTTGAGGAGAATGCTTCAGATATTCATTTTGAGGCTTTAAAAAACGTTATGAAGGTTCGTTTCAGAATAGATGGTATTCTTCATACAGTGGAAACTATCCCACAGGATATGAAATTGGCTGTTATAACAAGGCTAAAGCTAATATCTGGGATGAACATTGCTGAAAACAGACTACCCCAGGATGGTAGAATTTCTGTTAAGGTAGCTGGAAAAGAGATTGATATAAGGGCTTCTTCTGTCCCAACACAGTTTGGTGAAAGTTTTGTTTTGAGACTTTTAGGAAAGGAGAATATAGACTATTCCCTTGAAAGTTTAGGTTTTTATGAAGACCATATAGAACTTATAAGAAAAATAACAAGGAAACCAAATGGTATATTCCTGACAACAGGTCCAACAGGTTCTGGTAAAACAACAACTCTGTATTCTATTCTGTCTGAGCTAAACTCTGATGATGTAAAAATAATAACTGTTGAAGACCCTGTTGAGTATGAGTTTAAAGGGATAAATCAGATAAATGTAAAGCCTGATATAGGTTATACATTTGCAAATGCTTTAAGAAGTATACTCCGTCAAGACCCTGATATTATCATGGTTGGTGAGATAAGGGATTTGGAAACAGCTGAAATAGCCATACAGGCATCCCTTACTGGACACCTTGTCTTATCTACACTCCACACAAACAGTGCTCTTGCATCCATATCAAGGCTTTTAGATATGGGGGTTGAGTTTTTCCTTTTAAAAGCTTCAATAATAGGACTTATGGCACAGAGACTTGTCAGGACGCTATGTCCGTACTGTAGCCATGAAGTTGTTTTGCCTGAAGAGTTTAAAAAAGCTTATAAGGTTGAAGAACTTTTAGAAAAATACCCATTTGTTAAATATTCACCTAAAAAAGCGAAAGGTTGCCAGCACTGTAACTATACAGGGTATAAAGGTAGAACAATAATTGCAGAGATTGCACCCTTTGATGAAGAAGTTATAAAACGTTTTGAGAAAGAAAAGAACTTTAACAAAATAGAGGAGCTTGGTTATCGTTCAATGTTTACAGATGGAATTTTAAAAGTTCTTGAAGGAAGAACATCAATAGAAGAGGTAATAAGGGTAGCATCATGAGTCTGTTTATATATGAAGGTGTTACAAAATCAGGGGAAAAA
>CAYTOE010000140.1:0-4378 GCA_964439255.1 uncultured Aquificales bacterium | reverse complement strand
GAAGAGAATTTATAAAAGCTTCTTTAGCAACAGCTGTGTACAGTTCTTTATTCAATTCTATTCCTGTTTACGGAGCAGAAAGAGGATTTCATATTGCTGAAAGAAAAGAAACAGATACAACTGTTGAATATGAACTTGTAATAAAAAGAGAAACTGTTCCTATTGGAGCAAGAGAAGGAAAACCAGTAACATTTAACGGATATTTTCCTGCCCCTTTAATCAGATTAAAACAAGGAAAAGAAGCTATTATCAAAGTTAGGAATGAACTTGATGAATCCACTTCAATTCACTGGCACGGAATAATATTACCTAATGAAATGGATGGTGTTCCAGGGGTTGTATTTCCAGGAATACCTCCCAAATCAACATTTATTTATAGATTTCCTGTTGTCCAGTACGGAACATACTGGTATCACAGCCATACAGGGCTCCAGGAACAGCTTGGACATTATGGTCCTTTAATTATTGACCCTAAAGAACCAGACCCTTTTGATTACGATAGGGAATATGTGATTGTTTTATCAGATTGGACATTTGAAGACCCTCATGATGTTTTGATGCACTTAAAAAAATGGGACGGATACTACAACTACCAAAAAAGAACTATTTTTGATTTTTTTAATGATATTGAGAAAAAAGGATTTGAAAAAGCCTTAAAAGAAAGATTAATGTGGGCAAAAATGAGAATGAATCCAAGAGATATTATGGATATAACTTCAGCAACATACACTTATCTTATGAATGGATTAACAGCCTCAGAAAACCCTACATTTTTATTTAATCCCAACGAAAAAATCAGAATTAGATTTATAAATTCATCAGCAACAACATATTTTGACGTCAGAATTCCCGGATTAAAAATGAAAGTAGTTCAGGCAGATGGGCAAAATGTTCAACCTGTTGAAGTTGATGAGTTCAGAATTGCAGTAGCTGAAACATACGACATTATAGTTCAACCCAAAGAAAACAAAGCATACACAATTTTTGCAGAAACAATGGATAGAAGCGGATATACAAGGGGAACACTTGCACCTAAAAAAGGAATGGAAGCACCTATACCTGAAAGGAGACCACCTGCAGAAAGAGGAATGAAAGCAATGGGAATGCATAATATGAAAATGGGACATGATATGAAATCGATGAAATTATGTGGAGATTGCAAACCTATGAAAATTCCTGATAGCTTTGGGGCTGATGCTGCCATGATAAACAAAAATCCCAGATGTAGACTTAACGACCCGGGAGTTGGTTTTGAAAATACAAAACATCGAATTTTAACTTATGCAGATTTAAAAAGCATAGAGCCTTTTAAAACAAGAAAACCTGAAAGACAGATAGATATTCATCTTACTGGAAATATGGAAAGATTTATTTGGAAAATGTATTCATACGATGGAAATAATTGGAGTTCTGAATTTCACCAATTAATAAAGACAAAATTCAACGAAAGAGTAAAAATTGTTTTCATTAATCATACGATGATGGATCATCCTATCCATTTACACGGAATGTGGATGTATTTACAAAATGGAAATGATGAATACAACCCAAAAAAACACACTATAAACATAAAACCTGGTGAAAAAGTATGTGTTGAAATTGATAATGACGCCCTTGGAAATTGGGCATTCCATTGCCACATTCTTTACCATATGCACACAGGAATGTTTAGAGTATTACAGGTTTGTTAGAATCGGAGGATTAAAAATGTTTAAAAAACTAATTGCTGTTGTTTTACTTTTAACTTCTGTATCGATAGCACAGGAACAAAATAAAAAATGTAATTTTTATCCTGTAAAACCTATGAAACCACTTTATTACGGGCAAATTTTATTTGACAGAATAGAATACAATATTGAAGGTAAAAACCAGTTAGATTATGAAATTACAGGATGGTATGGAGGAGATTATAGAAGACTGTGGATTGAATTAGAAGGGGAACATAATACCTCTAAAAATGAAGGAGAAATAGAAAAGTTTGATGTTCTTTATGGAAAACTTATTTCTCCATTTTGGGACATAAGAGGTGGTATTGGATATTCAGGCTCTTACGGAAATAATGGTTCTAATAGAACTATGGCAGTTATTGGATTAAAAGGTCTCGCACCGTATTTCTTTGAAATAGATACAAATATAAGATTAACATCAAAAGGAGAAGTTTACGGGGATTTTGAAGCAGAATATGACCTACTTTTTACACAAAGATTAATTTTACAGCCAAGAGTAGATACCACATTTTCATTCAGTAAAATTGAAGAACTTGGAATAGGAACAGGCATAAACAACATTAAAGTTGGGCTTAGACTTAGATATGAGTTTAAAAGAGAGTTTGCCCCTTATATAGGTGTCAATTGGGTTAAATTATTTGGACAGACAAAAGATTTTGCCAGAAACGAAGGAAATCCTACAGACTTTGTAGATGTATTTGTCGGTATTAGAATGTGGTTTTAGAATCTGAATCAGTTCAATGTATAAACTATTTTTGTAAAAATACTACAAAAAGTAGTTGATTTTTAATATAGAGAGTTTAACTTTAAAATTACTACGGTTTTTAGTAAAAGGAGCAAAACTATGGAAGGAATGGCGCGCTGGGACAGCTGCATTCATCAAATATTTAATGAAATAGAATTTTTAAAGAAGGAGTTATTGTGGAGCATGAACACAGAGAACACAAGCATATAAATATGGAATCAGAACATCAAGAACACAAATATTCAGGACACGAAAAACATACAAACCATTCTTCACATACTGGACATGCACATCATATAAAAGATTTTAAGAAAAGATTTTTCATATCAACAATCCTGACAATTCCTGTTTTACTTCTTTCTGAAATGATCCAAAAATGGTTTGGATTTGAAATAACTGTTCCCTACCAAAAATGGATTTTACTTGGGTTATCTTCAATTATTTACTTTTACGGCGGCTATCCATTTTTAAAAGGTCTTATCAACGAAATAAAGAAAAAACAGCCTGGAATGATGACCCTTATTGGAACTGCAATTTCTGTAGCATTCTTTTATTCTGCTTTTACAGTTTTTATTGGTGCTGGAAAAGAATTTTTCTGGGAACTCGCAACATTAATAGATGTAATGCTCTTAGGACATTGGATTGAAGCAAAAAGTGTTTTAGGTGCTTCAAGGGCTTTAGAAGAGCTTGTAAAAATAATGCCAACAACAGCACATCTTGTGAAAAATGGAGATATTGTTGATGTTCCTGTTTCAGAGCTCAAAAAAGGAGATGTTGTTTTAGTTAAACCAGGAGAAAAAATTCCATCAGATGGAATTGTAGTTGAAGGCGAAAGCTATGTTAATGAATCCCTTTTAACAGGAGAATCAAAGCCTGTTTTGAAAAAGAAAGGTGATAAAGTTATTGGTGGAGCTATAAATACAGACAGTATTTTAAAGATAAGGATAGAAAAAACAGGTGAAGAAACATATCTATCACAAGTTATAAAACTTGTAAAACAGGCACAGGAAAGCAAATCAAAAACTCAAGATTTGGCAAATAAAGCAGCAGCACTTTTGTTTTATGTTGCACTTTTCACAGGAACAATCACTTATATAATCTGGCTTTTTTATGGTAAACCTGATTTTGCAATGGAAAGGGCTGTTACTGTTTTGGTTATAGCCTGTCCCCATGCCCTTGGACTTGCTGTTCCACTTGTTGTTGCTCTATCAACATCAATTACTGCCAAAAATGGAATTTTAATAAGAGATAGAAAAGCATTTGAACAATCAAAAGATTTAACAGCGGTTATTTTTGATAAAACAGGAACTTTAACAGAAGGAAAATTTGGAGTAACAGATGTTATTTCTTTTATAGATGAAAATGAGCTTTTAAAACTAACAGGAGCAGTTGAAAAAAATTCAGAACATATAATTGCAAAAGCAATTGTAGAGTATGCAAAAGAAAAAAATATCAATTTCCCTGAAGTTGAAAATTATAAAACAATTGCAGGAAAAGGGGCATTAGCAATAGTAGAAGGTAAAGAAATTTATGTTGGAAGTCCAAATCTGATGAAAGAGTTAAAAGTAGATATAGAAGATGAAAAAATAAAAAAGCTTCAAAAGGAAGGAAAAACAGTAATTTTTGTTGTAATTGAAGGAAAACTTGTAGGTGTTTTTGCTCTTGCAGACAAAATAAAAACAGAAAGTTATGAAGCTGTTAAACAGTTAAAAAAGATGGGTATCAAAGTTTTTATGCTAACAGGTGATGCAGAAGAAGTAGCAAAAGCAGTTTCATCACAAATAGGGATAGATGAATATTTTGCTCAAGTTTTACCACATGAAAAGGCTGAAAAAGTGAAATTACTACAAAATCAAGGTTACAAAGTTGCAATGGTAGGAGATGGAATAAATGACGCACCTGCACT